>JBFGSX010000225.1:0-3519 GCA_041566495.1 Thermoplasmatota archaeon | reverse complement strand
CTGGTTGTCGAAGTAGGTCGTGATGTGGTACTGCAAGAGTTCCCACAGATCCTCGACGATGAGCTGGGGCGCACCGGCGTCACGGTTCTCTTGCAGACGCTGGTTGATACGAATGACGTCCACAAGCTTGTGGGTCAAGTCGTCCTCGGAGCGTTCGCCAGATTCCAGCGTGATGCTGGGGCGCATGGTGACCGGGGGCACCGGCAGGACGGTCAGGACCATCCATTCGGGGCGGCACACGTTGGGGTTGATGCCCAGCAGGGGCAGGTCTTCATCGGGGACCTTCTCGAGCCACTCGCGGACCTCACTGGGGGTCATCTTGTGGCCGTTCTCGCGGAAGGTGGTGGGCTTGTCGACGTCGATGGCGCCGTGCTCGCGGCCGCAGTGCGGGCACACGGTCACGTTGCTGGCGTCCTTGGCCACACGCTTGGCCAGGACACTGAGGTCCTTGCCTTCGTTGATGAAGCTGGTGAGGTGCTTGTTGTACTCCTCACGGATGCGCTCGCTGAACATCAGCTTGCCACAGCCGCGGCAGCTGCTGCGCAGGATGTCGCGGACGGTGCGGACGAAGCCGACGTGGATGACCGGCATGGCCAGGTCGATGTGACCGAAGTGACCAGGGCAGTCGCCGACCTTCTGGCCGCAGGTCTTGCAGCGAAGACCGGGTTCGATGACACCGAGACGGGGGTCCATGAGACCCATTTCGATGGGGAAACCATCGTCGTCGTAGGTGTCGGCCGTGATGATCTTCGTGGCAGAGAGACCGCGCACTTCCTTCGGGCTCAGGAGACCGAACTCCATGTAGCCGATCTTCTTCGGTTGGTTGGTCAGTAGCCGGTTCAAGCGATCGCCTCCAGGCGCATGCGGGGAGCGAGCATCAATGCCTGCAGTTCCTCCATGAGGAGCTTGTAGGCGTAGCTCATTTCCACCGGGTGAATATCTGCGTCGTCTCCGCTGCTCAAGCTGCGGTAGAAGCCGCGGCGGTCAAGCATGCCGATGAAGCCGCTCTTGGCGTCGACGAACTGGACCGTGCGGTCGGATTCGTCGAGCAGACGGTCCTTGATGACCATGGCCACACCGTGGCCAATGAGGGCATCGCGTTCCATCTCACCGAACCGGAGACCACCGTCGCGGGCGCGACCTTCGGTGGGCTGGCGGGTCAGGATCTGGACCGGACCACGGCTGCGGGCGTGGATCTTGCCGCTGACCATGTGGTGCAGCTTCTGGTAGTAGATGCAGCCCACGAAGATGTCGGCCTGGTACATGCGGCCGGTCTGGCCGTCGTACATCTGGCGCTTGCCGTTGTGCTTGAAGCCGTTGTTCAGCAGGCTCTGGCGCAGGACCTCTTCATCGTCGACACCAGTGAAGGCGGTGCCGTCGATGAAGCGACCCTCGGAGCTGCCGACGAGACCGCCGATCATTTCCAACACGTGAGCCACGGTCATGCGGCTCGGAATGGCGTGCGGGTTGACGACGATGTCAGGCGTGATGCCTTCGTCATCGAACGGCATGCCTTCCGGAGGCACGAGCAGACCGAGGACACCCTTTTGGCCGTGCTTACTGGCGAACTTGTCGCCGAGTTCAGGGATACGCTCGTCGCGCACCTTGATCTTGACCATGCGGCTGCCGTTGACGCTCTCGGTGAGCATGACGGTGTCCACGTGACCCTTCTCGCCGTGGCGCACGGTGACCGAGGTCTCGCGGCGCTTCTGGGGCGTCAGGAAGTCAGTGGGTTCTTCGAGGAAGCGAGGGGGGCTGGTCTTGCCGATCAGCACGTCGCCACCGCTGACGGGGCGCTCGGGGCTGATCAGACCATCTTCTTCGATGAAGTTGTACATCTCTTCGGGGCGCACACCGCGGCATTCGGGGTCAGGGCGCTCGAAGCGGTCTTCCTGGCCACCGGGGTAGCGGCGCTCTTCCGTGCTGTAGGTACGGAAGAAGGTGCTGCGACCCATGCCACGCTCGATGGAGGCCTTGTTCATGACAATGGCATCTTCCATGTTGTAGCCATGGAACGACATCACACAGACGACGAAGTTCTGGCCCGCGGGGCGCTCGTTGAAGTTGATGTAGTTCGCCGCGTGGGTCTGGACGAGCGGAGCCTGCGGGTAGTGCAGCAGGTGACCACGGGTGTCCGGACGGATGCGGTAGTTGGCGTCACCGAAACCGAGCGACTGCTTACCCATGCCTGCGCCCATCGTAATGCGGGGAGACGAGTTGTGCTCGGGGTAGGGGACGAGGCTGGAACCGATACCGAGGATGATCATCGGGTCGATTTCGCAGTGGGTGGGCAGGGGCAGGGACTTGTCGTCCTTGCTCTCGGCCACCTTGGCCTCGAGGTCTTCGGGGTCGACGGCGATGAACAGGTTCTCCTCTTCTTCGGCGTCGATGTACTCGATGACACCTTCGTTGACGAGGTCGCTCCAGCGGATGCGGCCTTCGGTGACGTCCTTGCGGTATTCGTCAGTGAAGCGCATCTTGCCGTTGTCGACGACGATGAGCGGACGGCGGACACGGCCGGCGTCGCAGTTGAGCATCACGGCGTTGGTGTCAGCATCGTGGAAGACGTTGACCTCATTGCTCAGGAGACCGGCGCGGCGGCGTTCCTTGATGCGCAGGACGAGGTCATGGGCGTCTTCGTGCAGGCCGACCAGGTCACCGTTGACGTAGACCTGGGCACCGGGCGCGTCGCGCTCGATGGGCCGGATGCCGAAGTCGCGCAGGACGCGTTCGACTTCGCGCTCTGGGAACCCTTCGCTGATCTCGACGCACAGACTGAGGTTCTTCACGAGACCACAGTTGGGACCTTCGGGGGTCTCATTGGGGCACAGGCGGCCCCATTGCGTCGAGTGCAGGTCACGAGCTTCGAAGTGAGGCTGGCTGCGGGTAAGAGGACTGGTGACACGGCGCATGTGGGACAGCGCAGCGAGGTTGCTCGTGCGGTCCAACAGCTGGCTGACACCGGCGCGGCCGGAGACCCAGTTGCCCGTGGCGAGGCTGTGCAGCAGGCGCTGCGTCAGCACGTCGGCGCGGACGGCGGTCTGGATCTTGACGTCGCGGTTGCGCGCGTGGGCGCGCTCGAGCTGGTACTTCAGGTCCTTGCAGAGGGCCATGAACGCGACGCGGAACAGATCCTCCATGAGGTCGCCAGCGAGCTTCAGGCGCTTGTTGGCGTAGTGGTCCTTGTCGTCGGGTTCGCGGACACCGAGGTACAGTTCGAAGACGGCCATGCCCATGCGGGCAAGGAAAATGGCCTTCGTGATGCGGTCTTCCGGCTCCTGGCCCAGGTGGGGCAGGAGGTTGCGGTCCATGAGGGCCTCGACACGCTTGACACGGTATTCTTTGGCCTGGCCACCGGCCAGACGCTTGCCGAGGTAGCTGATGGCGTCTTCACGGGTGGCGACACCGTACTCTTCCGCGGCGGACTCGATGTTGCCGAGGATGAGGGGCTCCATGGCGGAGTTCTTCTTGGGGTCGCCCATGATGGCGTGGACGATCTCTTCATCCGACTCCATGCCG
>JBFGSX010000224.1:0-3533 GCA_041566495.1 Thermoplasmatota archaeon | reverse complement strand
CCATGCGTGCCCGCAAGGACATCGACATCGCCTTCAGCGCACTGCCCAGCGCCGAGGCCGGAGAAATGGAGCGGGTCCTGTGCCGAGACGGTATCCATGTCTTCACCAATGCCAGCGCCCACCGCATGGACCCGGATGTCCCATTGTTGATCCCGGAGGTCAACCCGGACCACATCCAGCGCCTCGACGCACAGACCTCGCGCGGCAAGTTGGTGGCCAACGGCAACTGCAGCGGCATCATCCTCACCTTGGCCCTGGCCCCCCTGCATCGGGCCTTTGGGCTAGACACGGTCCACGTCACGACCATGCAAGGTCTCAGTGGCGCAGGCTACCCAGGCGTCAGTGGCTTGGACATCGTGGACAACATCGTCCCTTACATCGGCGGGGAAGAAGAGAAGCTGGAGACCGAACCCCAGAAGACCCTGGGGGACGAACAACCGGCCGACTTCTCGGTCCATGCCACGTGCACCAGGGTCCCGGTCAGGGAAGGCCACTTTGAAGCGGTGCACGCCAAGCTACGCACCCCCGCTGCAGCGGACGCCGTCCTCGAGGCGTTCAGGTCGTTCCAAGGGCCAGAATTGGTCCAAGGACTGCGCAGTGCCCCCGCACACCCCATCATTATCCACGATGCCCCCGACCGGCCACAGCCTCGCCGCGACCGAGACCAAGGCGCAGGTATGGCCGTCAACGTCGGGCGGGTCCAGGTGCGGGGCGACACCGTGCGCTTCGTCGTGCTTGGGCACAACACCGTGCGTGGCGCCGCTGGGCAGTCGGTGCTCAATGCTGAGTACGCCTTGGCCGCCGGCAAGCTCTGAGCTAGTCCATCGGCATCGGCTCGACAGTGATGCCGCACGCCTTGCAGCGCGTCGCTGCCCGGGGGATCTCGCTTAGGCAGTCAGGGCAGGGGCGAGCGGTGGGGGTCGGCTCAGGTGCGGATTCCATCTTGGCACGGAGCCTGTTGACGCTGCGCACGAGCACGAAGACACTGAGTGCGATGATGAGGAACGTCAGGATGATGTTGACGAATTGCCCCCATCCAATGACAGCGGCGCCTGCCTCGCGGGCCTCCGCCAAAGTCTCGTTGCCGCTCAGGCTGTCCCCGCCGCCGAGGACGAAGTAGAGGTTGCTGAAGTCAGTGCCGCCAAGGAAGAACCCGGCGATGGGCATGATGATCTCGTCGACCAGGCTCTTGATCACTGCACCGAATGCAGTACCGATCACGATACCGACCGCCAATTCGAGGATGTTGCCCTTCATGGCGAAGTCTTTGAAGTCCTGGACGAAGCCCATAGCCCACAAAGCTTCGGTGGAATAAATAAAAGCGAGGCTCAGGAAGCGCGGGGGCCGATCCGGCGCTCAGGGCTGATCCGTTGCTCGCAGCGTGGGGGTGCCGTGGGCACATCGGCCAGGGGCGCTCAGTCGTGCTCCGCAGGATCCGGGTTCGCGGTGGCCGTCTGCGCGGCCGACACACCCGGCGGGGCCACGGGCAGAGGGCATGCGTCTTCGCCCCGTCGCCTCAAGATGTTCCTGATCCACAGGAACCCGAGCACGGTCACGCCAGCCATGAGCAAACTACCCTTGACCAGGGCTGCACTCAGCCCGAACGCGGCGCCCATGACCAGAACAAAGCTCCCTGCACACGCTGGACATGCAAGGCCAAGGGCAAGCAGCCACTTCTTCCGTCGCATCAGTGCCAGTGGTGTCGGGACGCATCGGCCCCAGGGGATTCGGTCATGGTGCTGCTCTCGGGTCTAGCAATCGGATGATGGATTTCACGCTGGCGATGGGGCACTTCGGGTTGCAACACGGGACACATGGATTCCCCGTGGACTCCCCGGCGCACAGAATCAGCGCCGGGCGCTACTTGCGTCGGGTGGCGGCGAGCGCCACTGCGATGGTGCCCAGCAGAGCCAGGAGAGCCACGCCTGGGGCCTGTGCATCGTGGACGGGGGCAGTGGTCGCGGCGGTCTCCAAGGAGACCGTACGGGTCTTGGCATCAGGCGCGTCCACGATCATCTGCTTGTAGCGCACCACGGCGGTGCCATCCACAACAGGGACCCTCACCATCTCATCGGGCAGGATCTCGGGGATGGTCATGTTGGTGCCCCCGTACTCCAGGGTCACGTTCACGGCCTTGGCCCAGCCCTCGTTCCAGACATGCAGTTCGCCATCCAGCTCATGCAGGCTGATCCAGGCGCCCCAGAGGCGGGCGTTCTTGACCACGAAGTCGAGGCCATTGAGTTGGTTCTGGATCTGCGCTGGGACGCCGTCGGCGTAGGCGGGTATGAATTGGTCATCGTCCACTTCGTACGTGTGGGTGGGGATGCCCAGTTGCCCGTAGCCCCAGTCGTCTGTGGCACCACCGGCAGGGTACAGTTCCGCCGACATCAGCATGTCGATCTCGCCGTTGGTGGCTGCCTCGAACGGTTCCTCCATGGCGCGGAAGAACTCGTCATCGGGGCTGCGCTCCGTGACCCATCCCCACGGGTAGAGGAACTGAGAGATACCGCTGTGGCCGGTGATCCAGACATCGGGCATGATGGAGGCGGCGAATTCTGCATTGGCCCGTACTTCTGGCTCGGACAAGGGTGCCGTGCCCCGGTAGTTGAGGTCGAAGATATTGCCCCCGCTGCCGACCCCGCCGAACGCGAAGGGGTAGTTGCGGTTCACATCCACTTGGTTGGCGTTCTTGCGAGTATCCAACGCATTGCCCTCAGCATTGACAAGGGGCGTGGCGTAGAGTTCGTGGGTCTCGAGCCAAGCCTGCAAAACAGAATCGGAGTCTGCTTCTCGCAGGAGGTTCTCCATGTAATACATGGGCAGGTCGGTGCCCA
Organism: Thermoplasmatota archaeon; assembly: GCA_041566495.1. GTDB lineage: Archaea > Thermoplasmatota > E2 > JACPAO01 > JAHFTW01 > JBFGSX01. The sequence continues at coordinate 699 of JBFGSX010000224.1, read as the reverse complement.
GGAATTCGTTGCCGTGGTGGCCGCCATCGATGTAGATCCGCACCTTCTGACCGGTGCTTGTGTTGGCGCCGTCGAACGGAATGGACTCGTCCGTGATCCGGATGGTGTACACTGGCAAGCCGAGCACGCCCGTCTCGCCGATGGTCATGCGGTCGACGCGCGCCGGCCACGTCGCCTCCCATGCCGCGAAGCTGCTGTCGATGTCCGTGACCCGGTGCACGAACTGGTCCGTGGGAGGCGCGTTGGGGGTGGTGCCCGGGTGGTGGGCCGCAACGGCGGGAATCAAGAGCAGTCCAACCAAGAGGACAGCGAGGCGCATAGTTCCCACGCTGCGTGGCGAGATTTAGGGGTTGGGGTGGCGGCCTAGGCCCCCTTGACCCGAACCACCACGACCAGGATGGTGAGGGCCACGTAGATGGCCAGGATGCCGACACCAAGGCCGAAGCCTGCACGGATGGCCCGGGGCCCGCCGACGATCTGGCGGCCAGATTCGTGTTCCTTTCTGGCGCGCAGGGCATCATGCACGGCCATCGCCGCGGGAATGCAACCAAGGTACGGGATGGCGAACCCAGCCAAGCCGAGACCGAGGGCCGTCATCCCGGATTGTGAGGGCTTCTGATCCAAGGTCGGTGCGGCAGCAAGCAAGTCTTGGGCCATCCACATCCCACGACGCATCGCCGTGACAAAACGTTGGCCTAT
>JBFGSX010000223.1:0-3561 GCA_041566495.1 Thermoplasmatota archaeon | reverse complement strand
CACTGGAACCTGCCAGTGGCGACCGCATCGCTGATGGCCGAAGCCTGGTCCGTGAGTTCTCCGCGGCTGGTTCCACCAACATCGAAGCCGGCCTGAAGGATGGCTTCGGGGCCTACACCGGCACCGAGGCTTGCGACAGCGGCGACGACCCTTGCCTGGAACCCCGCAGCCGTATCCTGGTCTTCCTCACCGATGGCCAGGCCACTGTTGGCGTCACCGACAAGGCTGGCCTCCGCCAATTGGCCAAGGATCAGAACCCGGGCGACGTCCGCTTGTTCTCCCTGGCGTTCGGCAGCGGCGCCGACTACGCCCTCGTCGCAGGGCTTGCCCAAGACAATGGGGGCTCTGCGCTCCTCGTGCCCCAAGGCGCGGGTGCCGAAGTGGACCTACGCCGCTTCATGACCGCCCTCGCCACCCCGGTCCTTGAGAACGTCGCAGTGGCATACGATGGCTCCGTGCAGGCCTTCCGCGCAACGGCTCCAGTCCTCTTCCAAGGCAGTGAACTGCTGGTCGTCGGCACCTTCGATGCGTCCATGACGCGCCTCACTGGCACCGTCACGGGAGACGCCGCAGACGGCCCCCGCAGCTACACATTCGATCGCGCGGTCGGCGAGGGCAGCACCAAGTTGCCCCGTATCGTCGCTTACGCGCAGATCCAACACTTCATGGAGCGCATCGCCGCCGATGGCGAAACCGATGCCTTGGTGGCCTCCGTCAAGGAAATCGCCTTGCAATGGGGCTTCGTCACCGATTACACCAGTCTCGTCATCAGCACCGAACTGGACGACCCCGTCCGCACCTTCGACCCAGAAAGCCGTGGCAGCCAATCCGAAAGCGATTGGAGCACGGGCTCCCCACCGGCCGCCGGTGGTGGCGCCGGCGGTGGCGCCCCGACGCCGGCCAGCCCACCCACCACGCCACCTACCACGCCGGGGGACTCCGACGAAAGGGATTCGCCGCGGACACCGGGCCTCGGCCTCGTCGCTCTGCTGGCCGCCCTCGCCGCCGCATTCATCGTGGCCCGACGACGCCCCTGAGGCCACACCCCTACGGGGTGGCGCCGCCCGGCCCTGGCGGAAGGGTTTAGGCAAAGACCCATCGTCGGCCGGCCTCAGTGACCCGCCTCGTCATCGTGGAATCGCCTGCCAAGGTCAAGAAGATCCAGCAATTCCTGGGTGACGGATACATCGTCGACTCCTGCGTGGGTCACATCCGCGACCTGCCCAGCAAGAAATCCGAGATCCCGGAAGCCATCAAAGGCAAGCCATGGGCGGATTACGGCATCGACGTCGAGAATGACTTCAAGCCGTACTACATCACCATCCGTGGCAAGGGCAAGGTCATCACCCAACTCAAGAAGCACCTCAAGGACGCCGATTCCCTCTACTTGGCGACTGATGAGGACCGCGAAGGGGAGAGCATCTCATGGCACTTGGTGGAGGCCCTCAACCCGAAGGTCCCCGTCAAGCGCATGGTGTTCAACGAGATCACCAAGAAGGCCGTCCTGGCCGCCGTGGAGAACCCCCGGGACATGGACCTCGACCTGGTCCAGGCCCAAGAGACCCGCCGCATCCTCGACCGCTTGTACGGCTACGCCCTGAGCCCGTTGCTCTGGAAGAAGGTCGGCGGCAACCTCAGCGCCGGGCGCGTGCAGTCGGTCGCCGTCCGTCTCGTCGTCATGCGCGAACGGGAACGCATGGCGTTCACCCCTGCCAGTTACTGGGACCTCTTGGCCCAACTGGACAATGGTGGCCTCTTCGAAGCTCGCCTGCAAGCGGTCGGCGACAAGCGCGTCGCCAGTGGCAAGGACTTCGGCGACGACGGCCAACTTCTGCCGGGCCGCGACGTCGCGGTGCTGGGCCAAGAAGACGCCGAGGCCCTCCGGGATCGCCTGCAACGGGCCACCTGGACGGTCACGGACGTCGACCAGACCGAGAAGCAGTCCCGCCCCAAGCCCCCGTTCATCACTAGCACCCTCCAGCAAGAGGCCAACAACCGCCTCAACATGAGCGCCAAGGATGCCATGCGCACCGCCCAGCGCCTCTACGAAGCTGGATTGATCACCTACATGCGTACGGATTCGGTGGCCCTCAGTAGCGAGGCCATCGAAGGCGCCCGCGCCGCCATCAAGCTCGAATTCGGCGACCACTACGTCCCCAAGGAAGCCCGCCACTACAAGGGCAAGAAGGACAGCAGCGCCCAGGAGGCTCACGAAGCCATCCGTCCATCCGGTAGCGAGTTCACCCACCCTGACCGCGCCGGCCTCAGCGGTGCTGAAAAGCAACTCTACCGCCTGATCTGGCAACGCACCCTGGCTTGCCAGATGGAGAACGAGCGCTACACCCAGACCACGGTCACCATCAACGCCGACGACGCCCGCTTCGGCGCCAGTGGCAAGGTCGTCGACTTCCCCGGATGGCGGGCCGTGTACCCCAGCCGCGGCGACGACGGCGCACAACTGCCCTCCATCGCCGCTGGCGACACTCCCGACTGTAAGCAGGTCGTCGCCGACGGGCACGAGACCAAGGCCCCGGCCCGCTTCACAGAAGCCAGCCTCGTGCAGGCCCTTGAAGCCGAAGCCATCGGCCGCCCGTCCACGTACGCCAGCATCCTGGACACCGTGCAGAACCGCGGCTATGTCATCAAGAAAGGCAAAGCCCTCGTCCCCAGCTTCACCGCCTTCGCGGTCACTGGCCTCTTGGAGCGGCACTTCCCCGAACTCGTGGATCTGAAGTTCACGGCCAAGATGGAACAAGCCCTCGACGACATCGCCGCAGGCACCGCCGAATGGGTCCCGTTCCTTTCCGAGTTCTTCCTTGGGCCCGACGGACTGCAAGCCCACATCGACGAACGCCTCGAGACCATCGACCCGGAGCAGGCTCGCGCCATCGACCTAGGTCCCTCGTTCGAGGACGCCGACTTCACGGTCCGCATCGGTCGCTTCGGTCCCTACGTGGAGACCATTCGGGACGGCACCAAGCTGAACGCCAGCCTGCCCGAAGAACTGACGCCGGACGAACTCACCGCCGAGCGCGTGGAAGAACTGCTGAAGGCCCGCCTTGAAGGCCCCAAGACGATCGGCGAATTCCCCGAGACCGGCGAACCCATCTACGTCCTCGACGGCCGCTTTGGCCCCTACTACCAACTGGGCGACCAGGAAGAAGGTAGCAAGAAGAAGCCCAAGCGCGCCAGCATCCCCAGCAAGAAAGCCGCCGACGCCAACCTGACCGAGGCCATCTTCCTCCTGAGCCTGCCTCGAGAAGTGGGCGCCCATCCGGATGGGGGCGTGGTGCTTGCCAACCTCGGTCGTTTCGGTCCCTACATCGCCCACGATAAGGGCGACGGCTCCAAGCCCGAGTTCCGCAGCCTCAAGGATCCGGAGCAGATGCAGCACATCAACCTCGAAGAGGCACTGGCACTGCTGGCCCAACCCAAGGCCGGACGCCGGGGGGCGACGGTCATCAAAGAGATGGGTCCCCACCCGAAAGATGGCGAACCCATCCAACTCCTCGAAGGCCGGTACGGTCCCTACGTCAAGCACGGCTCCACCAATGCTAGCCT
>JBFGSX010000222.1:0-3605 GCA_041566495.1 Thermoplasmatota archaeon | reverse complement strand
CTTCCTATACGCCTTTATACCGTCAAACCCACGTTTCCGGTAGTCCCCGATGAAGACGCTCATTCTCTCGGTAGATCGCGATGACGACATCGGCCAGAAGGCCGGCGTCGAGACCCCGATCGTCGGTCGACGCCGCATCGTGGACGCGGCCACCCGATTGGGTTGCGCCGATCCGGAGGATTCCGACACGAACTGTTTGTTCGCTTCGGCGCACTTGTACGACAAGGAACTGGAGTCGGCCCACCAGAAGGGCCGCCAGATCGAGGTCGCCGCCATCTGCGGCCACCCCCGCATGGGCATCCGGGCAGACCGCAAGGTCGCCAAGGAGCTCGAAGAGGTCCTGGAACTCACCCGAGCAGACGAGGTCATCCTGGTCAGCGACGGCGCGGAGGACGAGCAGATCATGCCCATCTTGACCAGCCGGGTCAAGGTGGCCCACGTCCACCGCACCATCGTCCGCCAAGCGCCTCGCTTGGAGGGGTTCTACTACACGATCACGCGACTCTTCGCGGACAAGAAACTGGGCAAGCGCCTCGTCTTGCCCGCCGGCATCGTCGCCGTGCTCTGGTCCGCGGCCATCTTCCTACAATGGGCCCAGTACGCCTGGGCGGGCACCATTGGCGTCATCGGCGCTTGGCTCATCGTGCACGCGATGGGTTGGGAGAACCGCATGAGCAAGTTCCTCAGTGACTTCGCCGACGGCATGCGTTCAGGCAAAGTGACGTTGATAGGGAACCTGGTCGGGTTGGTCCTCATCGTGCTGGGCATCACCGCCGGTTACGAGGCGATCCAACCCATCCAGGATGAAGTGTTACGGATCTTCGTCTTCATGGACGAGTTCGTCATGCTTCTCGTCGCTGCATTGCTGGTGCGCACGGCGGGCATCCTGTTCGATCAATGGGTCCGGGAGGGCAAAGCCAGCCTGCACCACTGGACCACCGCGTTCACCCTTGTGGCGATCGGTTTCATCGGCTCCGCCGTCATCAAGATCAGCATCGCCTGGCGGGAAGGCACTTCCTGGACCCAGATCCTGGACGTGGCCCTCATGACCCGCTTGTTCATTGGTATCCTCATCGCCATGGGCGGCATCATCATCGCCCGGTACGTCAAGAACTTCTTCGACGACGAATCGATGCTCCGGGAGTGACGTGGACCACGCATCTTGGCGACCCACCTACGAGGCCATCCTGGCCGACTTCGGTTGGGATGCCGCTGCGGACATCGCCAGCGCCAAGCGACTCCAGGCCATGGCGCCCAAAGGCGCCTGGCGCCACGTGGGGACCGAACTGAAGAACCGCCCCCGAGCGGTCATCGTGGGTTGCGGCCCAGCCTTGGAATCCTTGCGTGCCTCTGACCTGCCCGAGGGTGTCGTGGTGGCCGCCGATGGCGCCACGAGCCGCCTGCGCGAACTGGGCATCGTGCCCCGGGTCGTGGTCACAGACCTGGACGGAGACCCGGAAGCACTTCTCTGGGCGGCTCAACAAGGCAGCTCCATGGTGGTGCACGCCCACGGAGACAACCCCGAGCGCCTGGAATTGGTCCCAGAGCTTGGCGCCCTCGTGGCCGGCAGTTGTCAATGCGACCCCACCGGCTTGGAACCCTTGCGCAACCTGGGCGGCTTCACCGACGGGGACCGCGCCGCGTTGCTGTGCGAGGCGATGGCGGTCCGGGACATCGCGTTGTCCTGCTTCGACTTCGAGGCACCCCCGAGCAAGTACAGCCACCAGTTCGACCCGGGACTCAAGGCCCGCAAACTGGATTGGGCCCGCCGCGTCATGGAAGAAGCCGTGGGGCGGGGCGCGCCCCTGCGGATGATCTAGTCCTGGGCGGTGCAGCGAGCCGCCCACTGGGCGTAGCGCGCAGGCACCTGGGTCGATCCGACCACTTCCACCAACGGATTGTCGTAGGGGTGTCCATCCAGCAAGCCGCCCCAGCAAGCATCAGCCCGCTCCGGAGGCGTGCGGGCTTCCACCACCCACTCGTTACCCGCCTCGACCTTGCCTTGCCAGCGGTACGTGGACCAGATGGGGTAGACGTGAGCGCAGGCGGCGAAGCGTTTGTCGATCAAGCGACCCGCCGCGGCTTGGGCGTCCGCCTCGGACCCGAACGTGGATCGCAGCACCACCATCTCATTGCTCACACAACACGAGCGGCAGGGGCACACGAAACCGTTGCGGCCCACATACCAACTGAAACCTTATCCCCACCGGAGGAGGTCGCAGTGCCGTGGCCGTGAATGGCTGGTTCATTTTCTTCGGACTGCTCTGGGCGTACATCCTCTTCCTGCTGTGGCTAGCCAAGTCTGGCCGCATGCAGAAGTGGAACCTGAGCCTCCTGCTTGGCTTGGTGCTGATGATCCGCACCAAGCGGGGTCGTAAGACCCTGGACGTCTTGGCCAAGCCCAAGAAGTTCTGGAACGCCTTGGGTGATTTCGGGACAGGACTGAGCCTCGTGGGCATGGTGGGCATGACCGCCGTCATGCTCTTCAGCCTCATCTTCACCATCCAAAGAGGAGACGAGATCCCACCATTGCGCGGCAATGAGATCCTCATCATCCCCGGCGTCACGCCGTTCTTGCCCTTGTGGTACGGCATCGCGGCCCTGATCGTCACCCTCGTCGTCCACGAAGGCGGCCACGGTGTGCTCGCCCGCGCCAACGGCCTGAAGGTCAAGAGCCTCGGCCTCCTGTACGCCATCGTCCCCATCGGCGCCTTCGTCGAACCGGACGAAGACGAACTCAACGAAGCCCCCCGCCGCCACCGCTTGCGGGTCTTCGCCGCTGGCGCCACCATCAACATCCTGCTCGCCGCGGTCCTCCTGTTCGCCTTCGCGGGCATGGTGGGGGCCACCGAACCCGTCGACGGCATCCCGATCATCGGTGTCAGCGACGACAGCGCCGCCGAATTGGCAGGCATCCGCACCGGCGACGTCATCGTCGGCCTCGACGGCATGCCTGCCCTCGACAACGCCGCGTTCACCGCGCTGATGGCGGACAAGGCCCCAGGCCAGCAAGTGGAAGTGCAGATGCGGGGCGGTTCCGTCCGCACCGCGACCCTGGACGACCGCTGGTCCGGCGCTCTCGACGAAGAGGCTCAGAACAAGATCCTCAGCCTCCCCGACCAGGCCAGCTGGACCGAGGAGCACGCCGGCATCATCGCCTACTGCGACAACTTCGTCGGCGCCGGCAATTACAGCGATGGCGGCACCTGCAGTGACGGCCTACAGCGCCTGGCGTTCTTGGGCGTCGTGCATTACCCCATCCAGCAGATCTACGACACCTTGACCCAGCCCATGGGCAACAGCGGCCTCAATCTGCTGACGTACATCTCGCTCCCGATTGGCGAAGTCCGTGACAACCCTGTGCTGAGCTTCTACCTGCCCACGTTCTTCGAGGAACCCTTCCAGGGCTTCTGGATCATCGCCACGTTGACGTTCTGGATCTTCTGGATCAACCTCATGGTGGGCCTGACCAACATCCTGCCGATGCTGCCCCTGGATGGTGGACACATCTTCCGCGACGCCGCGGGCGGTGTGGTGGCTCGCTTCAAGCCGAAGATGGAACGGGAGTCCCGCGACCGCTTCGTGGGACGCCTGGCTGGAGGCAT
>JBFGSX010000221.1:0-3621 GCA_041566495.1 Thermoplasmatota archaeon | reverse complement strand
GTGGCTTGGCCCTCTGGCTCGTTCACCAATCGTACTGGGTCGTGGGCGTGGCCATGGCCGCGGCGTTCGCAGCCAACGCCTTGATCGGCCCGGCCGATCGGAAGCAGTGGATCGCCGCGGGGGCCATGCTCATCGGCACGGCGATCTTCACAGGCATCCCCGACATCAAAGCCGGTGCTGGGGTCGATCCCCAGATCTGGGCTGCGATGGTGGCTGTCGCGTTCCTGATGGGGGCCGTCGTCTACGGTTCACGCGAAGTCCGCGCCGTCGGGGACATCACGCAGCGACCCTTGAGCCCGCCGCGGGTGCAGGCCGCCCAAGCGTTCGCGGTGCTGGGCGCGTTCTCGATGGCGTTCAGCCACGGCCTCGATGGCCTCACCCTCGCTGTCCCTTTGTGGGCGGCCATGCTGGGCGTCGGCGTGTACCGCCTGGCTGCCTGGCCGTTCCCGGCCGGTCGCCGCCCGTAGAGCCCCCTGGGCCGTTCGCCTCTGATGGATGCCCTGGTGCGCCCATCGGCAACTACGCCCGGCCCCTTCAGGAAGTTGGTGCAGGGCGTGCGTTGAAGTCCACGCGCCCCGTCGCGCCATTGTGCCCCTACCCGACCTTGGCCAGCACCTGCTGTGCGACCCCCGCGTCGTCGACCGCGTCATCGAGGCCGCCGCCCTGAAGCCGGGAGACCATGTGCTGGATGCCGGGGCCGGAGACGGGGCCTTGACGCGCCCCATCGCCGCAGCGGTCGCCCCCGGTGGAAAGGTCTGGGCTGTCGACGTGGACCCGACCATGGTGGATGCCCTCATGCAGGGCCCCCTGCCCGGCGTGACCGTCGTGGAGAGCGACCTCGTGGAGTGGCCATTGCCCGCAACACTCACGGCGGTGGTCGCCAACCCGCCGTTCAAGATCGCCGCGCCCATCATTGAACGCGTGGCGGCAGCCGGCGTACCGCGCGCCGTCTACGTCGTCCCACGGGAACTCGCCGACCGCCTCTCTGCCAAGCCGGGAACCAAGCACTATGGCAAATTGAGCATCCGCGTGGGCCTGCGCGCCAACGTTGAAGATCTTGGCCACGTGCCTCGCAAGGCCTTCATGCCGCCCCCCGGCGTGACCTGCGGCATCATCCGAGTACGCGCCCGCAGCGATGTCCCCGATTACGATGCCGCGATGCTGGGCACGGTGCTCGACACGGCGTGGGCTGCATGGGACCGCAAAGCGCGAAGCGCATTCGGCCCTCTACCACGCGCTCTGCGAACCGATGCAGGCGCACTCACGCGTTTCCTCGTTGATGCAGGTTGGGCGGACGAAAAGGTCAGCACGCTTCCGCCGGACGCATTCGCGGCCGTGGCCGGCCACTTGGCCGCCGGCCAGAAGAAGTAGGACTACGCCTCGACGGCGGCTTTGATATCCGCTAGGTCCTTGTTGCAGGCCTTGCGCATGGCGCCCTTGGCCATCCAACCGGTCAGGGCCCACATGATCTTCGCACCGGTCGTCTGTGCCTCGCCGTTGAACGTCATCGTCAAGCGGGTGCCGCCGTCGATCTTCTCCAGTCCCATGCGCGTCGTGTACACAGCACCGTGACTCTCGGCGCGGGTGTCGTAATGGGACGGCTTCTTGGCGTCCGTGATCCACATCACTTCGGTGGCTTCCTTGCCGAACATGGTGCGCGTCTCACGCCACTTCAAGCCGACGATGGATGGCCCCTTGGCTGGTTCCAAGACCTCGACCTTGTTGATGCCGCTGATCGTGGATGCCCAGTTGTCGACGTCGGTGATGACCTTCCACACAGCGGTCGGTGTGGCGGAGATGTCTGTGGACACGCTCACTTGCATGCATCACGGACCGGCCTGCGATTTGAAAGGCCTGTCCTACGTGACGATCTCACGAAGCAGATCCTGCTCCGCGGCCATCTTGACTTCCCGAGCCACGCGGCGTCCGGTGCTCATCTGGGTGCGCCAGAGGGCGTTGCCGTACGGGTGGCCCATGCCGACGTGGACGTTTGTGCCGCCGCCGATGCGAGGCGCCACATCGTAGATGTGGAAGTTCATGTCCTTGTCCACGCAGGTCTGTAGGCAGAAGGGGCCGATGATGCCGGGGTTGTAGTGTTCCTCGGCGGCCTTGACCCATTGTTCGCCAAGGGCGTAGACCTTGCCGAGCAGGCTTTCGCGGACCGTGGCGGTGTTGTGGCCGACGACGGTCATCTCGGGGATCATCTGGTGGTCGGGCAGCGTCATCTGCTGTGGGGCCGGGATGCGGACATGCCCATCGAGGCTGCTCTCGAAGCGCCAGTCGACGCCGAGCAGTTCCAGGGGTTCCTCTCCGTTGGCCTTGTTGACGGGGCTGTAGAAGAAGTTGAAGTTGAACACCGGGCCGATGATGTATTCCTCGATCCGGGCGGTCTCTAGGGCGGGTTCGTCGATGACGCCGCTCTTGATGAGTTTCTGGGCCTTCTCATGGAATTCATCCGTGGAGGCGCAGGTGAAGAAGCCGCGCTCGAGGGGCTTCTGGGAGTGGTGGAGTTTGACGATCGAGAGCTGCTCGATGTCGTTGTAGTGCTCGATCTTCTTGGGGAAGGGCATGCCGGCCTTCTCCAGGAGCCAGTAGTAGTCCTGTTGCTCCTCACGTTCTTCCGAGCGCAGCAGGTTGCGGCTGCCGATCATCGGGACGGCGAAGTCGTCTTCGCAGGCGTCGATGCTGCAGTACGAGGTCCAGGCGCGGTTGGGGACCCAGACCGCGTTCTCTTTCTTGAGGCGGGCCTGCTGGTCGGCGGCCATGACGCCGTTGTACTTGGGGTAGGTCCAGACGTCGTCAACGCATCCCCGGCTGCCGTCGCCGGTCTTCTTGAAGAACCGGGAGTAGACCTCGTGGCGGCCGTCCTGGGCGATGGCGATGTTGGGCATGCCTTCGTCGCAGGCACCGTCGTAGACGTCCAGGCCGGAGTGGCTGGCGACGCAAGCGAGCTTGAGCTTCTTGGCGTCGTAATCGGAGACGGCGTCCTGCATCGCCTTGCGGTCGATCATGGCATGGCGGCGCACATTGGTGGGCCTCATAGGGGTGCCGGCGAGTTCTGTTTGTCGCCACCTGGGGCTCGGGGCCCGGGCCCCAGACGAAACATCGTGGCGACCTCAGTTGTCGACGTCCACATCGCCCGTGCTGGTCGATACGGTGATGCCGGTCCGGATGGCCTTGTCGGCGTAGCCCTTGGTCCGGACGTGGATGTGGTCTTCGCTCTGCTCTCCGACGGCCTCTTCGTCGACAAGGTCGGTATTCAGATCGCCAGTGCTGGTGCGAGCCTCCACGTCTTGGCCACGGTCGCCGCCTCCGAGGATATCGATCTGGACCTCTCCGGTGCTCGTGCTGAGTGTGTAGGTGCCGCTTGCGCCGGGGGTGACGTCGAGGTTGACGTCGCCGGTAGAGCGTTCCAGGGTCAGCGCGTCCAGGCGGCCGTCGAAGCGGAATTCTCCGGTGGATCCGGTGGTGGTGGCCTTGCGCAGCGTGCCCTCGAGGTTGACGTCGCCGGTGGTCACGGCGATGAGGGCTTCGTCGAAGTCCACGGCGCCGCTGATGTCGCCGGTGCTGGTCGTGAGGTCCAGGCGTGTGCCTTGGATGCCATCGAAGCGCAGATCGGCG
>JBFGSX010000220.1:0-3631 GCA_041566495.1 Thermoplasmatota archaeon | reverse complement strand
GGTGCGCGCCCACATGGATGCGTTTGCCAGCCTGGACCCAGACAACCCGCGCCAGGATGCGCCGACCACCCGCACCGATCGCGCTGTCTGGGAACGCTATGGTGACGACGCGCCATCGTGCGCCATGGATGCGGAGTGGATCCTTGAGGACCGCAAGTGGCGCCCCAAGTGGTTGTTCCGTTCGTAGGGACTCAACGGCCCGGAGCGCGGCCACGAGGCTTCATTCACCATACAGACTACGGGGAATCTCTTCCCCGATGCGGTGGGCGACGGCTTCGCTCAGTTCGCCGTTCTGCATGAGTCCCATGACGCGTTTGGGGACCGTATCGCAGGGCATCACCACATTGGGGCGGGTCGGCTCATCGATGTAATCAGTCTCGAGCATCCACCGACCGGACGGGTCCTTTGCCAAGGCCTTGCGGATGTTGCTTCGCCCTGCGATGACGCTAGGCAGCAGCCCGTGGTGTTCTCCTTCCGCCACCAGGGGCCCACAGTAGTGCTTGATCACACGCTCCCGGGGCAGACCTGCCTTGTCAGCCATACCCGCGAATTCCGCCATGGTGTCCGGTTCCGTGTGCTCCGTGTGGAGCATGATCGGCACTCCCGCGTCGTTGGCGATGCCGAACCCGTAGGCAAGCAGTTCGTTGTTGTGGGCTTGCACATCGGCGGGGACGTCGAAGTGGGCGCGGCCCACTTCCCCCAGGCAATGGGCCAAGCCTTCCTCGAAGAATGGCACGCAAGCATCGAAACAGGCGCGTCCGAACTCGAGGGCGGCATCCCAGCCGTCGGCCTCGGCGACCTTCATGGGCTCCAAGGGGTATGGGCCGATGGCGGTCCAGACCGTGATCCCGGTCTCGTCCCGGATGCGCTGGGAGAACGCCACGTGCTCCTCGCAGGTCTTGCGGAATGCCTCCACGCTGGTGGGGTAGCTGGGCAATCGCACGTGGGCGATGCTGGTGCCTCCGGCGGCTTGGAACTCATTGACGGCATCCATGCCTTTCCAGCCGTCAGGCTTGCAGTGGAAGTGGTTATCGTGGATTGGAACGGCCAATTCACATCACCTGCAAGCGGAGTGTTGCGCGGATCGGTACTGGGGGCACGGACACAAGCCCTCCAGAAGGGGCCGGCGCATAGAACTGCCCCTCTCCAAACCCATTTGAACAACATCTGAGTGAAGAGACCCATGAAGTTCCTGCTTGTGGCTCTGCCCCTGCTCATGGTCGCTTTCTCCGGCTGCACCACCACGCCTCAATTCGTGGAACCCCCCATGGAGGATGGCAAGTACGTCATCACCATGACCGCTGCCTGGACCTTCAGCCCATCCCTAGCGGAAGTGCCTGCGGGGTCCACCATCATCTTCCGCAACGCCAGCCCCTCCCACTGGCACGACGCCGTCAGCGCCAACAACGCCTTCAAGAGCCCCCGTGTCGAAGTTGGCGAAGAGTGGGAACTCACCCTCAACGAGCCCGGAGACTACGAGTACCACTGCACCCCCCACAAGGGCAGTGGCATGGTCGGCACCATCCGCGTCGTCTGAAGCGGACCATCCAGGCCCTCGGGCCACCGCTCTGCGCCTTCTGAAGGCTTTTTGACGCACGTACCGTCGCAGCGCCTATGAGTCAGGCCGTGCCGAAGAGGTACGAACCAGACAGGATGGAACTGCAGGTCATCCAGCGCTGGCGCGAAGGCAACATCTTCGAACGCCAACTCGCCGCTGGGCGGACCCGCTACGAAGAGAGTGGACGCGCCGACGACCACAAGTTCATCTTCCTCGAAGGACCCCCCACGGCCAACGGCTTGCCCCACCCCGGGCACGTCCTGACCCGGACCCTGAAGGACTCCGTCAACCGCTTCCACGCCATGCATGGTAAGTGGGTCCCCCGCAACGCCGGTTGGGATTGCCACGGCCTGCCCGTCGAGATCGAAGTCCAGAAAGAACTGGGCATCGAACACGTCTCCGAGATCGAGACCTACGGCGTCGAACCTTTCCTCGCCAAGTGCAAGGAATCCGTGTTCCGCTACAAGGGCGTCTGGGAAGAGATGACCGAGCGCGTCGGCATGTGGCTCGACTTCGACCAAGCCTACGTCACCATGGATGACCGCCACATCGAAGCGGTCTGGTGGAGCCTCAAGAAACTCTTCGACGCCGGCCTCTTGGCCAAGGCCCACAAGGTCGTCCCCTATTCCCCCGTCACGGGCACCACGTACTCCAGCCACGAAGTGGCACAGGGCTACAAGGACGTCATCGACAAATCCGTGTTCGTCAAGTTCGCCCTCAAGGACGACCCCGACGGCGCCAAGATCCTCAGCTGGACCACGACCCCCTGGACCCTCCCCGGCAACGTCGCTCTCGCCGTCGGCGCAGACATCGACTACGTCAAGGTCAAAGTCACAGAAGCCAGCGGGAACACCGGCGCCAAGGTCGGCGAGCACCTCATCCTCGCCAAGGCACTGTTCAAGAACACCATGCGTGACCACGCCGACGTGGTCGCCGAAATGAAGGGCAGTGACCTCGTGGGCCGCGCCTACGAACCTCTGTTCCCCGGCGCCGTCGACATGGCCAACGGCCCCCACGGCGAACCCGCCAAACTGGCTTGGGAAGTCGTTGCTGCGGACTTCGTCACCACCGAAGACGGCACCGGCGTCGTCCACACCGCCGTCATGTACGGTGAAGACGACTACCAACTCGGCATGGCTGTCGGGCTACCCGCCCAGCACACCGTCGGCCTGGACGGGAAGTTCATCGACAGCGTCCCCGCCGTCGCCGGGATGTACGTCAAAGACGACAGCACCGAGGAAGCCATCTTCGAGCACTTGCGCAGCATCGATGCCTGGTACCGCACCGAAGAATACGAGCACAGTTACCCGCATTGCTGGCGCACCGACACGCCGTTGCTGTACTACGCGATGGACTCCTGGTTCATCCGCATGAGCACCCTGCGCCAGAAACTATTGGCCAACAACGACCAGATCAACTGGGTCCCCGAGACCATCCAAGAAGGTCGCATGGGTGACTGGCTGCGCAACGTCAAAGACTGGGCCTTCAGCCGCAGCCGCTACTGGGGCACGCCGCTTCCGGTCTGGGTCTGTGACGCCTGCGAAGCACAATGGTGCGCCGGTGGCAAAGACGACCTAGCCAGCAAGGGCATCGATGTGCCTGAACTGCACCGCCCCCACGTGGACACCGGCTTTGCTTGCAGCACCGACGGCTGCACGGGCACCATGCAACGGGAACCCTACGTCATCGACGTCTGGTACGACTCCGGCGCTGCGCAGTTCGCACAGTTCCCTCAATTCGAAGGCGACCAAGACCAGATGCTCGAAGAGCGCTGGCCCATCGACTTCATCGCAGAAGGACTCGACCAGACCCGCGGCTGGTTCTACTCCCTCATCGCCATCGCCACGGCCCTTGGTAGCACCGAGGAGATCGGCAAGGCCGGCAACTTCCAAGGACCTCCGTTCAAGAACTGCGTCGTCAACGGCCTCATCCTGGCCGAAGACGGGCGCAAAATGTCCAAGCGCCTCAAAAACTATCCCGATCCCATGGAGATCATGAACACCTACGGCGCCGACACATTGCGGCTCAACATGCTCTCCTCACCGGTCGTGCGCGGCGAAAACCTGGCCTTTT
>JBFGSX010000219.1:0-3639 GCA_041566495.1 Thermoplasmatota archaeon | reverse complement strand
CTCTTCCCCCAGCGGACTGGTGAGGTGGCTGCGCCAGGGCTCACCGCAACCGACACGGATATCGTAGGTCTCTGGACCGTCGTTCTCCACCAGGGCCAGCATTCGGATGCGACCACCGACGTCTTCGGTCCATGCAGACATCGTCAACCCGGGTAGGGCGTCGTTGACTGCGATGGTGGCGTCGCTGGGGACTTCGGGGGGTCCGAAGCAGCCGGCGAGGCTGAGCGTGAGGATCGCGGCGAGCATCGCCTGCCCCTTCATGGCTGCGCCACAGCGGCGCGGCATAAAGGATTCAGCCCTGGGGCAGGCCCGAATCTTAGCCTTGGGTGGCGCGCCAGCCGGCGGCCATGTCGTCGTCGCTGATGAGGCGGATGCCTCCGGTCTGACGGATGTAGGCGGCGTGGCTGATGACGTCGTCGCTCTTGGTGAAGGTGTCACTGACGACGGCGTGGAGGAAGCCATTGTGGTCGATGGTGGTCTCGAAGAAATCCCCGAGGCGACGGTCGCCACTGTCGTTTCCGGTGACGCTGGTGACCTGGCACGTGGTGCCGCTCTGGCAGATGGGGCCGTGGTGGATGGGCGTCGGGGTCAGGTGGGTGACGTAGACCGCCGGGGTCGCCGTGTTGGCCTCGAGGACGTAGGCGGTGAACAGGAACCAGGGGTCGTTGTACGCGTTGCTGCGGGTCTGGCTGAAGCCACCGATCCAGGTGACGGCGACGCTACCGTTGCTGCCGGCGCTGATCCAGGGCCAGATGTAGCTGCCATTGCTGCCCGTGTTGCGGTCGTAGGTCCCGGCGGGCGGGAAATCGGTGCCGTTGAGGGAGGTGGATTGGCTGTAGAGGTTGAAGTGAGGGGTCACTTCGACGACCCAAGGCCATGTCTGGCCTTCGTCGGGGGTGCCACCCACGAAGAGTTGACCTTCGCCGTACGTCCAGGTGACCCAGACGTTGCCGGCGGAGTCGATGGCGGGTTCGGCCATGATGCGTTGGCCGCCGCGGGGGATGGTGACGTTGTCGTCGGTGACGTCGGGGACGAGGCGAGTGGTCCAGGTCCAGCCGGCGTCTTCACTGACACCGATGCCGGCGCCGCAAGCGACGATGAGGTGGCCATTCTGGGGGTTGGCGGCCAGGTCTTGGCTGCACGGCACGTTGCCCCGGTCTTCCCAGGTCAGGCCGCGGTCGGTGGAGGCGCGGATGTGGTGGTCGACGAAGTAGTTGGCCGTGAAGTACAACTCGTCACCGTAGGAGGCGAGCCATTGGCGGTCGTTGACGCCACCGGACGCGACGACGTTGCCGGGGAGCCAGGTGAGGCCGTCATCGGTGCTGCAGACGACACTGCTCGTGGCGAGGGCCAATAGGTCGGTGTAGCAGACGGTGTTGTCCTCCATGACGGTGAATTCGGGGTCGCTGACACCAAAGCCGGTGCTGCGGGGGCCTTCTTCACTGCCGGGGAGGCCGATGTGGGTCCAGGATTCGCCGCCGTCGGTGCTGCGCCACAGGTAGCTCTGGGCACTGGCGGGGGTCAGGAGTTCCGTGCCGGGGTGGGTGGGGTCCTCGCTGGGGTGGTAGTGGGTCCAGCCGGGGTGGGCGGAAGCTAGGAGGGTGCCTTCGAGGGTCTCGGCGATGACGGGTTCGCCACCGGCGCGCACATCATCGATGAGTTTGGGGAGGGTGAAGACCGGGGTCAGATTGACGGGGAGGCCTTGGAAGCCGGGGAGCGTCGGGACGACGGTGATGTCCTTGATGGTGGCCTGGCCGGGACCGGTGGGGTCCTGGGGTTCGCTGGCACAACCGGCCAGTGTGACGGCCATCAGGCCGGCGATGATGAGGATGCTCGAAGCACGCATGGTTCTTCGACGAACGCCCCCTGTCTTAGCGCTTGTGCAGGCCCCGTTGTTCACCCGACCGAGAACACCTTGGGCAGAAGCCAGGCACTGGCGGCCGAAAGCGCGACGGCAAGCCATGTCATGATCACAGCCATTTGCAGGCCCGCCTTGAAGGAGCCACCGTCGACCATCTTGAACATCAATGCGGCGAGGCCGCCGTGGATGACGAGCAGGGTGACGACGAGGTCGCTGACCAGGTCGATGTTGAAGTCGAAGTTGATGTCGACGGCTTGGACCTGGCTTTCCAGGTCGACCCCAGCGCTGCCTGTGAGAGCGAATAGATCGCCCAGGGTGCCTAGGATGCCGACGCCCAAGAACAGGACGAACGCCATGGAGCCCGTCAGGCCATACAGGGTGCCTCGGAAGGTCCCGGCAGTGGAGTAGCGGGCCTTCCGGAGGTTGAGGATGCGCACGACGTTCTCGCTGATGATGGAGCCGACGCGGTCGGCTTTGCCACCGGCCTTGATGCCTTCGATGAACATGTCGGTGAAGGCGTCGACGAGTTGGCTGCCGCTTTCGGCAGCGAAGTACTTCCAAGCCTTGGCGTCATCGATGCGCCACGTGAGGCGAGCAAACAATCGCTCGACGATGTTGGTCAACGGGCCGAAATTGTGGGTCTTGACGCTACTGAGGATCTCCCGGAGGCTGCCACCTTTGCTAGCGAGACTGGCACCCATGCTCCTGACGAAGGCCGCATAGTTGTCCTCTCGGCGCTTGACCGCCTCTTCCATTTTGAACGCGATGCGACCAGGCACCAAGAGAGGCACCACGGCGATGGCGTAGGAGAGGGGCGTGGATAGGGGTGAGAAGAAGCCGATGGCGAAGATGACGACCGATGCGGCGGCGGCGATGAGCACGATGCGCTGTAAGCGGATCTGGTCTTGTGGAACGATGGCGGTCCGTTGCCACAACCGATCCGCCGGGGTCCGCATCCGCAGGACGAAAGTGAGCATCAATTCCATGAACAGGATGAATCCAAGGGTGCCGATGAGGAGGTTCTGGGGGTTGGCACCGGTGAGGATGGGCGTGATGATGGCGAAGATCGCCAGGAACGCGCCACTCATGATGCTGGACATGTAGATGTCCTTCCACGCTTCGACATTGTAGATGGCGGTCTCGTAGATCGTGGCATATTCCTTCATCACGACCCCTTGCTCTCCTTGCATGAAGACGTCCATGTCTTGCCCGGTCTCCATGGCATGGGCCAGGCGTTCCAAGAAGTCGCCAAAGATCTGACTCGGTGTGGAGGCACTGACGAAGCGGCATGCTTCCGGGAGTGCCATTTTCCAGTCGACGACGAGGCTGTGGATGCGCCGTAGGTCTTCGGCCAAGGACTTGTATTCGACTCGCCCGGCCAGGATACGGATGACCTCCGTGCGGGGCATGTTGCTGGTGTACAAGACACCCATGTGGGTCATGAAGAAGGGCAAGGCGTTCTCGATCTCCATGCGTTTCTTGTCCACCATGGAGATGGGTGTGACGTAGAGACCGAACCCGGCCAGGCCAATGATGACCACGGGAATGATGACGAGGCTCCACGCGGGAAAGCCTCCGATGCGCGCGACGAAGAACATCCCGATGGCGCCCACGATCGCGAGGATCGAAATGGGAATGACGCGCCTTGTGACGTACCATCGGGGTTCGATGTTCAGGACCCGGAAGCGGGCCAGGTAGATCTCGAGCCAGGATTCTTCCATCAGTGCTCCTCCACCGATGGACGCTTGGCGGAGACCTTGAACGGCAGGACCTTCTCT
>JBFGSX010000218.1:0-3661 GCA_041566495.1 Thermoplasmatota archaeon | reverse complement strand
AGGGTGACTGCTTCGATGACGAAGGCGACGCCGAGGACGATGAGGGCGAGGGTGATGCTCTCCAGTTCGTGGGGGTGGCGGAATTTCTCGATGCCTTCGAACAGTGAGTACGCACCTGCGACGCCGAACAGCAAGACGGCGACGATGAGGGGCCAGAAGTAGGCCGCTTTGCCTTTGCCAAACGGATACTTCTCGCTCGGCGGGGCCTTGGAGCGTTTGATGCCGATGAGCAGCAGCACTTGGTTTCCCACGTCGGAGAAACTGTGGGCGGCCTCAGCGAACATCGCGGCGGAGCCTGAAGCCAGGCCCGCCAGCAATTTGCCAATGGCGATCACCAGGTTGCCGAAGAACGCGGCCCAGACGGCGATAGGGGACTCCCCGGCCATGGCTCAGCATATGAGCCAAAGGCCAAAACGTCGCCGATGGGGCGTTGGCCGGCTTACAGAGCGATCTGGCCTTCCTTGCTGCGGACGTCGATGTCCCAGAAGCCCCACGCGCTGAACAGGAGTGCAGGCCAGCCGAAGGCCCCGAAGAACAGGAACAATCCAAGGCTCAGGCCGGGGTACTTCTTGTAGCCCACGGAGGAGCTGGGCTCCCAGGCGTTGGCCATGACGTTGCCAAGGGCGACCATGATCGGCGCGTAGAACACGCCGATGACGCCGGGGAACAGCAGGAAGACCATGACCTGCTGCATGTCGGCTTCGGCGTCGTCCTTGACGGCCAGCCAGTAATCGGTGCGGCTAGGGAGTTTCTCACTGTCGTAGACGTCCGAGGGGACCGGCTCTTCGATGCCGGCGTCCTGGAGCGCGGCGAGGGCCTCTTGGGCGTCGATGCGGGCGGCGGGGAAGTCGTTCTGGGCCTGGTTGAGGGCCGCTTCGGCTTCTTGGCGCTCGGCGGGGTCGACGGCCATGCCGGCCTGTTCCATCAGGTCCAGGGCAAGGACCGCGACCGCGGCTTCGTCCAGGGCCTTATGGGCGGCGTCGCGGGCCTTCTCTGCGTCGAGGAGGGCCGGGGCGAGGACCGCGTCAGGTTGACTGGCAGCGAAGCGCTGCTGGACGGCGTTGCGCAGGGCGGCGTCGTCTTGGTTGACCACGTGGATGTGGATGGATTGGAAGAACGCGTGTTCCTGTTGGAGACGCGCTTGGTAGGTCTGGGCGGCTGCGAGGTCGCGCTCGGCGAGGTCCAAGGCGGCGGTGAGGTCGACGACCTTGGTCATCTCCGCTTCCATCGCGGTGGCGTTGCCTGCGATCACAGCAGCGTCGAAGGCCTCCTGGGCAATGACCAGGTTCTTGCCGATGGCGCCGACCTGGGTGGTCTTGGCGACGATGTTGACCGTCTGGTCGTTGTAGGCGTTCTCACCGTAGACTTGGGCCATGCGGCCTTCGAAGGTGTCATACATGCCAGTACGTGCGTCTTCTTGGAAGTCGTACAGGAGGTAGCCGACACCAGCGGCGAGGACGAGGCCGGCCACGATGCTGGCGGCGACCTTCTTTCGAGCCGCGGGGTCAGTGTCTTCGTGGCGCTTGGCGATGCCCATGGCCCAGACCCAGGCCAGGGGGAAGATGGCGGCACGCACGAGGAAGACGATCATCGCTTGGATACCCTGCACGAGGGCCCGACCTTGCATGGGCCGCGCGAGTCTGGGCGTATTCTAAAGGGCTCCGACGCCTTCAGGAGGGGACCCTGCTTCAGCTGCGTATGGACCTGCTGCGCGAAGGGGCATCTGCCCGGGAGGGGGAGCACGCCATTGCGGAGCGTGTGGCCCAGTGGGTCTGGGACTTCGTGGCGCCGGGCTATGGTCCTGGAGGAGGCCTCAAGATGGTCGACGAAGAACTGGCCAAGCCCGCCGATGCGCTACGCGCAGTACCGGGGGATCCTGGCTTGGCACCGTATCATGAACTGGCCACGGGGACCCGCGAACATGGCCATCACGCGAGCCTGGCACTGTTGCTGGCCTCAGGAGTGGTCCGACGGGCCTTGCAGGACCCCAAGCATATTCCGGCGATCTTGGCGGGCGTGCACCTGGCCCGGCGACAAGCGTCCGCCTGGGTGACCGCCCATGCCACGTCCGCCACCCCGGAGGAGGCTGTGGCTGACACGGATCCGCTGCTGCCGTCGTCGCTCTTGGCCGGTCTGCCAGACCTGGTCTTCGATGGCAGCGCCCATCTGGATCGCATCGCGGTGCACGCGGCGGACGTGGAAGCATCCTCTTGGAGCCTGGGCATCCCGATCACCATCGAGGGCACCGAAGGCGATGTCCGGGTGTTGGTCGTGGAGGATGTGGCTTTGCAGAAGCCGCGCACCGACGCGTCCTGGCGGCTGTCAGCGGCGGGCGACGCCAGTGACTGGGCGGATGCCTCCATCGAAGCATTGCGGGCCAAGGTCCGAAGCCTCGGCGTCACGTTGTTGGTCAGTCGCAAGTCGATCCCCGAGGACCTACGATCCCGCTTGCACCTGGATGGGGTCGCGACGTGCACGGACGCGGGCAAGGGCCTGGTCGCCCGCATCGGGTATGCCACGGGCGCTCGCAGCGTGGCGAGCCTCTGGACCGCGGACCCTGAGGACCTAGGCCGGGGACTGTTGACCCGGCGCATCCGGCGAGGAGACCACCTATTGTCCGGCAAGGGGCCGACAGCGACGTTGGAGGTTCCCGGCATGGGCCCGACCAGCGTGTTGGCTGAAGGCCGGGCGGAAGCTTGGCTGCGCACCGTCGGCGCGGTCTGGGGCGATCCACGGGTATTGGCAGGGGGTGGGCGGTGGCAACGGGACCTGGCGCAATCATTGCGTCAAGCGGCGCCCCATGCACCAGGCAAGGAGGCCCTCGGCATGGAGGTCGTGGCCCACGCCCTCGATGACATCACAGCGGCATTGCTGCGGAACATGGGCCTTGATCCAAGCCGCGCCGAGCCCATCGATGGCATCCGCGACCCGGTCGCCACGGTGAAGCCCGCACTCCGGGCGGGACTTGATGTCGCAGAGAAGATCCTGCGCATTGATGCACGCTTCCGCAAGCGGGACAGTACCCCATTGGACCTGCGAGGCAACCTGGGCCCCTCCGGCAGCCCGAAGGGGATGCCCGGAGACATTCCGCCCCTCATGTGAAGATGAGGCCTTTCAGGTAGAGGACCAACATCACCCCGGCGCCGCCTCCTAGCAGCAGGCCACCGTAGACGCCGTACAACGCAAGGACGGCAATGAGCGCGGCGGCAAGCAGAGCAACCATCATGGCTGCCAAGGCCGCGGCCCAAGCAGCCATCATGACTGCGATGGCGTGAGCGAGTGCAGCCGCGAAGGCTAGCATGGCCTGCGCGAAGAAGGCGAACATGAGACCGATCGCCAGAGCGAACGTCGCCAGGCCGGCAAAGAAATTGGCGAAGCCCATCTGACTGCCCCCGATCCCGCTGCCTCCATCGGAGACGGTCCGATCTGGGTTCGATCCAGCGGAGCCTTGGGAGCCTCCCGAGTCCCCGGACGGGCCCGAACCACCCGAGGCTCCCGAGCCACCCGGATCGCTCGATGTGGAGCTGCCACCACTCTCGCCGCTTGACCCCCCGGCATCACCGCTAGAGCCAGCACTGCCACCACTCGACCCCCCGGGGTCACTGCTAGAGCCACCGCTCTCGCCGCTTGACCCTGCGGTATCACCGCTAGATCCGCCGGT
>JBFGSX010000217.1:0-3701 GCA_041566495.1 Thermoplasmatota archaeon | reverse complement strand
GGCCTGCTCCTGATGGGCTTCGCCTTGTTCCTCGGGGGCAATGTCCGCAGCCTCCTCATCGGACGGGGCCTGGGTCGCGCAGACCTGCAACGGCTGAACGACATCATCGAAGCCGACGAGGACGTCCTTGAGCTCCGGAAGATGCAGACCATGCACCTTGGGCCCCACTCGGCATTGATGGGGGCCGAGGTCATCTTGCAGGATCACCTCTCCAACCCGCAGCGGGGCATCGTGCTCAACCGCCTCGAAAAGGCGTTCAAGGCGGCCGTGCCAGAGCTACAGTACGTCTACTTGGAAGACCACGAGTGAGATGCAGCGGCATGCAGGCTCGTCAAAACGACAAGCCCCGGTTCATGATGACCCGCAAATGCCCCGTCGAGGCATTCACAAAATACGTCGCCCCATCCGCCGTCGTACCAAAGGCCATGACCAAATCCACATGACGCAGCGGATCCGGAAACTCCCCGACGTCCTGGTAGATGACCTGGAGCGACGCCGGCACCATGCCCGGCTGATGCACCGCGATGACCGGCCCAAGCGATTGACCAAGAGGCATCAACGGCGGCGCCCCACCCACCACTCGAGAACTCATATGACAAACATGGGGCGAACCAGGATCCATCACTGGCGGAACATCAACACCATCCACTCGGCTAGGAGCACTCACCAGGAACATCGAGCAACCACCACGGTCCGTGAAGAAAAACAACCAATTGTACGCGCTCGTCAACACCATGCCATTCAAGGCCGTCTTCGAGCTACCCACGTAGATCTGCCTGATCGTCGCTTCCGGATGCTCTTCCCAATACGCCATCCACAGAGGGTGCCCCTGCAGGGCATCCCACCCCCGGGTCACTGATCGGCTGGTCGGCCAGGATTCCCCATCACAGGGGACGATGCCGCAGGCGCCTTCGCCTGGTGCGGGGTCGCTTGAATTCAACTGCACCATTGGAGGCAGCACTTTCGTTTCACTGGCCGTCCGGTGCTTCTCCTCGAACCACATTGCGTCGCCG
Organism: Thermoplasmatota archaeon; assembly: GCA_041566495.1. Taxonomy (GTDB): domain Archaea; phylum Thermoplasmatota; class E2; order JACPAO01; family JAHFTW01; genus JBFGSX01. The sequence continues at coordinate 2,688 of JBFGSX010000217.1, read as the reverse complement.
AGGTCGTTGACGATGGAGACATTGGTCGGCAGGATGTGGTTTTTGGCGCCTTCATAGGTTGTTTGGGTCCAGTTCACCATGGATTGGCCTTGGCTGCATTTCGCAGGGCACGCCTTGCGTGCGGTAACGTTGTATGCGTCGTCGGTGAGTTGGATCGAGGTCGTGGGGGTCGAGGCGCCCAGGGGTAGTTCGTCGGCGCGCCAGAGCCAGGACCCGAGCCACAGGTTTGCCACGTCTCCGAGTGCGAGCGAGGTGGGGTCGAAGCTGGGGCCATGTTTCACGACGGCGGCCAAGGTCGCGGCCGAGCCGTCTTGTGGTTCGGGGAATAGTGTGAAGTCGGGGGATGCGGCGCTGATTAGTCGTCCGCTGGCGGCGTCGATGCGCATGTCGATGCGGCCGGTTTGCTTGCCCCCTTCGGGGATGGTGAAGTTGGCGTAGAGCCAGCCAGTGATTGCGTCGGATGCTGTGAGAGCAATGTCGATTTGCCCCGACACTCCGAAATTGCTATCGATGGCATAGTGGACTTTGTCGACGGCCGGCCATGACAGGACGCCTTGCGGCGTTGCCTCGGGGCTGGCACATCCTGCTAGCAGGGCGATGGCCAATATTCCAACGCAAACGCCGATGTCGCCCCCGGGCACGAAACTCGGTGAGGTCGGGGACGCGAAAAAACGTCCGGGTTGTTCGCCAGCGATGGTCATAACGCAATCCGGAGGGGGTCGCCTCAAAGTGGCGACACAAGAATCGCGGCTGATTCTAGAGGGCCCCCGGCTTGAAGGATGCGGGGCGCTTAGCCTACTCTTGGCGCCGTTCCAAGATCAACTTCAGGATCTTGTCCGGGTCCGTCAAGTGCCGCAGTTCTTCGCGGGTCACCACGGGCATGCCGTGCAGTTCCGTGCGGGTGGTGCGCTCGACGACGAAGAAGCCGGGGCGCTCCGTGATGCGGCTGACGCTGTGGACGATGCGGGCGCGGCGGCGGAGCTGAGGGCTGTCTTCGCCCATGCCCGTCAGGAAGGTCTCCTTCTCTTGGGTGCTGATGGCCTGGAAGGGGCTGCGGCGGGTGGCGCGCACCTCGTAGCCTAGGCCGGTGAGCATGCGGGTCAGGAGGGCCTCCAATGGGTCTTCTTCCTTCTCTTGAGCCGGGGGTTCGTACGCCGTGGGGTCGAAGGACGCCAGGGGGTCCGTGGGTCGGATGATGTCTGCGTTGAGGAATTCCTCGAGGCGCATGGCGGCGTCGATGCTGGCACTCATGCCTTGCTCGTACATCTGGATGGCTCGCCGACTGACGCCGGCGATCTGTGCCATCGCTCCCAAAGAGAGTGCGTGCTCGGCGCGGGCGGCGCGCAGGGCTTCTGGATCGATGCGGACATACAATCCGCCGGGTGCTGCGAAGACCATCGGAGGCGAGCCGCCAAGGACGTACTCTTCCAAGGTCTCAGGGGTCATGATCGGGATGTCGTGACGGTTGTAGATGACGCCGTCTTCCAACATGCCGGTGCCGGCCCGACTGCCCACGAGCATGGGGCGGGCATTGAGGAACCGGCAGAGGAGTTTGATCTCCTGGGCGATGGGCTCGCTGAGGGCGTCCACGTTGTGCAGGATCTTCAACATCACCAGCTCGCCATCGCGGCGAGCCACGAGGTCGAAGGAGACGGGGCGCAAGTCGCAGCGTTCGCTCACTGCATAGCCGGCCCGCGACATGACTTGGCGGACGTGTTCAATCAGGTCAGCACGACCCATCCTAACCCTTTGATGCCTATTACTTCTATAAGAGTTGAGGGGTCTTTGGGAATTGGGCTTTTTGACCGTATCTCAGGGTTGTCCTTGGCGAGGCGAGGTCATTCCCAGGGCAAGCCATGGCCATGCCACGCGGTCGAGCCGCCGCCCACATTGTAGACGTCGCCGAAGCCCTGCTTGACCAACATCTGCGCCGCTCGTCCACTGCGCATCCCGGAAGCGCAGATGCACACCACGGGCTTGGCTGGGTCGAGGTTCTTGATGTTGTTTGGCAAGGCGTTGAGGGCGATGTTCTTGGCGCCCTGTGCGTGGCCGGTCTTGAATTCGCTGCGGTTGCGCACGTCGATGAACTGGGCGCCTTGCTTGACGATCTCGTGGGCTTGCGGGGCGCTGACGCGCTTGACCTTGGGTCCCTTGAACAGGTCGAAGAGCCCCATCAGCGCACCACCGGGAGGCCGCTGCGGTGCCATTGCATGATGCCTCCGACCATGTTGGTGGCTTGGAAGCCTGCTTGCTCCAAGAAGCGGGCTGCACTGGCACTGCGCCCGCCGCTGGCACATTGGCACACGACGATGCGGTCCTTGGGCAACTCGTCGATGCGGGCAGGGACTTGTTGGAGTGGGATGTGGATGGCGCCCGGGATGTGTCCCTGGGCCCACTCGGATGGTTCCCGGACATCCAGGATGATGGCGTCGCCTGCATTGAATGCCTCGTGGGCCTCTTGGGGTTGGCAATGGGGGATCATGGTGCACCTCGTGGCGCCGGCTCGCAGGCCAGCACCCTGTATGGGTCGGCCATTCTGCAATCCATCATGAATGGCAAGGTTGGGGCCGTCGCCGACGGAACCCATGGCCTGGTCGGCCGATCAAAGGGAGGGGGAAGGGGAAGAGGAGACTCCGAGGCGCTTACTGGTCCGGGGCGCCGTCGTTGGAGAATTGCCAGCTGTCACTG
>JBFGSX010000216.1:0-3701 GCA_041566495.1 Thermoplasmatota archaeon | reverse complement strand
TTTGACGAGGTTGAGCATGGAGCCGTTCTTGCCGATGATGCGGGCCACCTTGACGGGGGCCACTTCGAGGATCTCTCCACCCTCGAGCTTGGTCAGGTTGCGGTCCTTGAGGGTGACCTGGACCTTCTTCTGGCCGTCGACGAAAAGGATCTTGCAAAGGATCGCATCGCCAGGGCGCAGGTATTCCATGGTCTCGCCGAAGTCGACGCGCCATGGGGCTTCACTGACGTGCAGCGGGGCCAGCCAGGGGGCCTTGATGTCGATGATCCAGTTGCCGGGGTTCGCTTCCGCGACGATGCCGACAACGGTGTCGCCGCTGCGGGGGTCATAGGGACCGTTGATGGGCATGACGCTCATGCGGTCCTGGTACTTGGCCAGCAGCCCGGATTGGACCGCGACGACCTTGTCGCCGACAGTCTTGGTGCCGGAGAGGGCCTTCCAGTCTTTGGCCTCACCGACGATGTCGCCGGCGATGACCAGTTCTCGTTGTTTTGACATGGTTCTCCTTAGATTGTTAGATGAGTCGGGTCTCGACGCTACCTTGCGTGAGCCCGTTGAGTCGGTCGTATACTTCTCCTTGGGCGCCAGCCGGGATCTCGAGGACCCCGATCCAGCTGCCGTCGTTCTGCCACTCGTCGCGCTGCAGTTCTCCGAGTGTCCGCACGACGCCGTAGGCGGCACCGGTGTGGATGGCGGGGATCTTGATGGCGACCTTGACGCGCTCGAACGCGATGGGTAGGAGCGGCCTGAGGGCCTTGAACGCTTGTTGGACCTGCTCCGATACGGGGCGCAGCGGGTCCACTTTGAACTTGGCCTCTTCCAAGGCACGCTCGAGGCGTTCCTTGGGGTGCGGCATCTTGACCTGAGGGTTCCAGGTCTCTCGGGCCAGCGTGGTGAGGATGCGCAGGTGCTTCTGCTCGGCCATCTTCTTGCGCTGGTCCTGGGTGAGTTGGATGTCGCCTTCCTTGAGGATGCGACGGGCGATCAGGATGGTATCCTTGGTATCGAAGCCCTTCAGGAGGTCTTCGTCCTTGGCGCGCTCGCCTTCTGACCAGTCGACGAAGACGTCATCCACGGCCAAGGTGTCACGGACTTCTTGGTCGTCGGCTTCGTCCCAGCGACTGTAGAGGGCCTCAGCGCCTTCGGGATCGACGAGGATCTCGAAGGTGGTGCCGAAGCGAGCTAGGCGGGCCACGACTGCGTCGTCGAGACTGACCATCAGGCCACCTCGATTTGCCGTTCAGCGAGCACCAGTGAGCAGACCTTTGTGTCGGCGGAGCCGGCGCGGACAGGGGCCATGTCAGTCACCACGGCCGGCTTTCACAGCCGCCGCGACATCGCCGACCGAGAGCTTCTCGAAAGAGCCTAGGCCGTCCTTCGTGGAGATCACGGCGATCTCCAGCGCCTCACTGTTCAGCTTGCCATCGGTGGCATCATGGATCGCTTGCAAGCCAAGCTTGGTGGCTGCGGCGACCGTCATGTTGTCCTTGAAGCCGGCCTCGAGGGTCTCCATGGCCTTCTGGCGTCCCGAGCCGACGGCGCTCGCAGTGTACTCGATGAGTGCACCAGAGGGGTCGGTCTCGAACAAGTGAGGGCCGGAGCCATCCACACCAGCGATCAGGAGCGCCGTGCCGAAAGGCCGGCCGCCACCATACTGGGTGTAGGACTGCTTGAAGTCGCAGACCTTCTTGACGAGGGTCTCGACGGGAATGGGTTCGTCGTACGTGACGCGGTTGAATTGTGCCTCGACTCGGGCGCGGTCCACGAGGGCACGGGCGTCAGCCACGAGGCCACTGGTGGCACATCCGATGTGTTGGTCGATCGCGAAGATCTTCTCGATGCTGCTGGGGACGACCAGGCGGCTGCCGACGCGCTTGTCGACGAGCAGGACCACGGCGTCCTTGGCGCGGACGCCGACCGCAGTGGTGCCGCGCTTGACGGCTTCGCGGGCGTACTCCACCTGGAATAGGCGGCCATCCGGACTGAACACCGTGATGGCGCGATCATAGGCCATATTGGGTTGCATGTTCACCTCATAGGTGAACCAAAGCGTGACGTACCAGTCCCGTGGCGATAAGGTGCCACGCGGGGGTCAGTCGTCGGCGACGGACGCCGATGCTTTCGGTTCTCGAGGCCGCCTAAAAGGAGGGCGTATAAAAACGCCGGGTTGGACTAGGACAGGCGCCGGCCCCGACTGGGACACACCCCGGCCTGAGCCTTGCCAGCCCTGTGCCCGAGCACCATGCGTCACCCCCGCAAGGGAGTGATACCATGCTTGGAAACCCAAAGACACGCACAATGATGCCCGCCGCCTTCATGGCGATTGCTGGAATGATCCTAGGATCCATGGTAGGGCCTGGGATTGGGATGGAGGGGAGTATCGGGTTGACCCAATCTGCATCCGACCAGCATTGGCCCGGCGATATCATCGTCGCCGCTGGGGAGACACTCCCGGTTGAGGGCCACCTCATTGCCCAATCCATTACCATCTCCGGGGCACTCGTGAACGTGAAGCCTGGGCCCCTCTACGTGGAGGCGGGGACCATCATCGTCCGGGAAGGCGGCGAAATTCGCGGCCACGACGCCCTGCGGCCAACGAGTGCGCCACCGAACGCGACTCGCGGAGCTGATGGCCTCGCCGGAGGCGACATTGTCATTCAAGCCGAAGCAATCCGCGTGGCCCCGGGCGCGCTCCTCGCAGCGGGCTCCGGCAGTGCCGGTGCAAGCCTGGTAAGTCTGGGCAACGCGACGGGCGGGGACGGCGGCCAGGGCGGATCGATCTTCGTCTGGAGCCCCACCGCGCAACTCGAAGGGACACTCGCCCCCGGTCGCGGCGGCGACGGCGGCCACGCAGCCTCTGCCGGCCACGGCAATTTATCGCGCGAATATGCGATGGGGGGCAATGGAGGCCCGTCTGGGTCGGTGTATCTCAACGGAGTCAAGGAATTCGCCGAACTCCCATTCACTCCGGCACCCCCATCCGTCATCGCCCGCCGATTGGTTGACGCCTTGGGCCCCCTGATTGAGGGCGATCTTCCGGGACTCAACCTACTGGACTGCCAGCCGACGGGCGCCCCTGGCCAACACAGCACGCTTGGTGACGGCGGCCGCGGAGGTGATGGGTGCTCGCGAGCCTCGGGAGCGGACGGGCCCAACGGCGCCGACGGCAATTCCGGGTGGTTCGGATGCACGGCCGGCGGACCCGGCGGACTCGGGGCAGACGCTGCCGCAGGGGCTGCCGCAGGAGGCCGGGGTGGCGATGGCTTCAACGATGGTGGCGCCGGCGGCAACGCCACGTCTAGCGCCAGCGGTGGCAACGGCGGCACCGGAGGCAACGGCGGAAAGGCAAGCATCGGCGCCGATTGTCCAGGCGGTCATGGGGGCAAGGGAGGCAGCGGCAAAGGCGGCGATGTGGCCGGCGGCGCCGGGGGCAATGGCACCTGCGGTTACGGTGGCGCGGGCGGTAGCGCGAGCTCCGACGGCCATGGGGGCAGCGGCGGAGCCGGAGGCTCCGGCAATCCGAGCGGCGCACCAGGAGCCAATGGGATGGGGATTGCAGGTTCCGGTTCGGGAAGCACAGGAGTTGGGGGAACGGGCCTCAACATCGGTTGCCGCCCATTGCCGTAAGGCGATACGTCCGAAACATCGCGAACCCTCAGCCCACTCCCCCCCTAGGCCAGCCCCTGTCCTAGACCGTTCAA
>JBFGSX010000215.1:0-3712 GCA_041566495.1 Thermoplasmatota archaeon | reverse complement strand
GCGAGCAACTTTGCCGGACTTCGAGCCGTGCTTGCACGGGTCGAAGTGAATCCTGCGAGCCCGCGCTCGAGAGAAGCGAGATGGCTGGGAGCAGGATTCGGGGCTGCGAAACCACTGGTTTCGCAGGCTAGGTTCCTGCTGCCCGCGTCGAACGAGCAAAGCGAGAGAGATGCGGGGAGCAGGATTCGAACCTGCGAACCACTAAGGAAAGGATCCTAAATCCTTCGTCGTTGGCCACTTGACTATCCCCGCAGGGAGCAAAAGAAAGAGTAGAAAGAGAATCGGAGACCGGGCGAACCCGTGCCCTGATTAGTGGTGCTTAGCCCAGTTGTACGAGCGGAGCTTGGCCATGCGGCCGAAACCGCAGCTAGCGCACGCTTTCTTCTGCATGTGGTAGCTGTGGCGTCCGCAGCGCCGGCAGCGGATGTGCGTCCGGTTACCACCGCTCATGGACGGGGTGCCTGTTCCCATAAGTCGGCGCGACTTGGGGGTACTATTTCAGGATTGCCGCGAGAAGCCGGTGTTCCGACCCCATCCACATTCGGGGCGCTGGTGCAAAGGGGCGGGTTGGCCCGGTGCAGATGGTGAAGGTCCCGGAGGCCCAAGACTGGGATATGGGAATCGTCACGGCGATTCTACTGGCGTTGCTGATGCTGTTCTTGCTCGACGTCATCCCGGCCGGCCGGCAAAGCCGGCGGGCAGGGTTGGGTCTGGGTGGCATCGCCGCAGGGATCGCTGTCCTTCTGCTCATTTTATGGCTTGCGTAGAGCGCTGCCCATAAGTCTGGTCGCCCTTGGGGGCCCCATGAGCGACCTGAAGCTGCGCCGCCGCGCCCGCCTGAAGGGCAAGGAATCCAAGGCCCTGCGTGCCGAATTGGAGGCCTTGTACGGTGGGGGTGACTACTGGAGCGATTCCGCTGCTGTCGAGACGGCGGATTTCGGCGAACAGGGTGTCATCTTGGTGGACAACGTCATCCTGGGCTTGACCGGGGAGGCCGGACCGTTCTTGTCGGTGCGAGGTTGCCTGGCATACCGACCGAGCGCGCGCTTCGTGACGGTGGACATGGGCGCCATTCGCTTCGTGATGAACGGGGCGGACATCATGGCCCCCGGCATCACCGAGGCCGACCCAGACCTGCAACCGGGAGACTGGTGCTGGATTCGGGACGAGAAGAACGGCCAACCCCTGGCCATCGGGCGCTGCTTGGTGCCGGGCGCCGAGATGGGCGCCTCGACGAAGGGCAAAGCCGTGGCGATGGTGCACCACATCGGCGACAAGCTCTGGACCCTTGGAGAGGCCTGAACGGCATCGTTAAGGCGCCCGCTGGCGGCTCCTGGCCATGCGCCCCATCGGCCTGCTGGCCATCATCATCTTGGCATCAGGGTGTGCGACGACGGAACTTCCGCTGGCCTGTGACAGCGGCGATAGGCATCCGTTCGAGGACCGATGCTTCGAGGAGAAGCCTGCGCCGGCCAATGAAGTCTGCACCACATGGCTGGGAGAGGGCGCCACACAGTCCCAATCTGTGTTCTGCCAGGTGAGCAGCGATGGCCACGCGACGACCCATGTGGACTTCACCGGCACCGGCCACTTGACCGTGTACGTCCGCAATGAGGCCGGCGACCAACTCGTGGGACAGACGTTCGGGCCAGGGGAGCATATCATCCACTTGGACGATGAATCTGGCCGTTGGCGCCTCGTGACAGACTTCAGCGATGCCACCGGGCCTGCCCGCGTCCAACTCTGGGGCTGAACGGGGCGTTTCGTCGCCCGTTCAGGCAGCCCACCCCTCTGTTGGATATGCTTATTTGACAGGCCTCGCTGCCTACGATTGGGATGCACACATGGGTCTAAAGGAACTCTTTGCGCCGAAGCCGGCAACGGCCACGCAACACGCGCCGACCGCTCGCGCCGACTACATCGACCTGGAAGAATACACCCAGGATTCGGAACTCTTCGACCAGACCGCCAGCATGATGGTCCGCGTCGCTGAGGTCCAGAAGTACGATGACCTGCGCGAGTGCGCCAATTACGTCTACCAGGGCAACCTGCTCCTGTTGGACTTCAGTGCCATCGCCAACGACGACATCGTCCTGCGCCGCGTCACGAGCGACCTCAAGAAGCTCGTGGGCGACATCAACGGCGACATCGCTGGCCTCGGCAAGACGATGATGATCGTCGCGCCCACCGGCGTGAAGATCGATCGCCGCAAGATGCGTAGCGGCTTCTGAGGAACGAAGACGCCGGTACGTTGACGCCAGGTGACGAAGTCGCCTGGCCGATGCGTAGCGGCTTCTAAGCCCGCTTCACAACCACTCCGCTTCGCATAGACCAGCGGTAGCCATCCCATGGGCCGGGAGCTCCTTGTGCATCCCAGCACCCAGCCCAACGCTTTTGTCGCAGGTGGTGTCGGCGCCTTCCGTGGCCCGTACCACCATCGCCTCCCATTGCCCGGCCTGCCCTGCGGAGACGCTCGAGTACAACGCCGAGACCGTCGACCTGCCGTACCTGGGCGAGAGCCTCGAGACGATGCTGCGCTGCAACGAGTGCGGGTACCGCCACACGGATTTCATCCTCACCGCCTCCAAGGACCCGACCAGGCACTCCTTCGTGATCGACACGGAGGAGGACATGAGTGCTCGGGTCGTGCGCAGCAGCAGTGGCACCATCCGCATCCCTGAGTTGGGCATCCTGGTGGAGCCCGGCGTGGCCAGCGACGCGTTCATCTCGAACGTGGAAGGCATCTTGGTCCGCGTCGAGCGCATCTTGGCTCAGTTGCTCAACGACGCAGACACCGAGGAGATGCGCCAGCGCATCCGGGCTTTGCAGCAACGCATGCTGGACATGCGGGATGGCAAGGCACCTGCGGCGACCTTGATCTTGGAGGATCCTTTTGGCAACTCTGCCATCCTCCACGACAAGGCGGTCTCGGAACTGATTCCGGCCGAAGATGCGGCCAAGCTGAAGGTCGGCATGTTCGTGCACGACCTGAACGAAGGCGAGGAAGAATAGGAAAAGGTAGGCCTGCGCGGCTTAGGTGCTGCGTAGGACGCCGAGCGTGGGCTCGTAGACGAGACCCTTGTCCATCAAGCGGTTGAGCGCTTCTTCGATGGCTTCGTCGTGAGCACCTTCCAGCGAAGCTTGGGCATCGGCCAGGATGTCATCCCAGCGCGCGCCGTCTTCGCCTTCGAGTTTCTGGACGATGGCGAGGACGCTGTCGTCGAAGGCATCGGCTTCAGCGTCTGCCTCGGTGGCCTTGGGGGCTGCTTCGGGCGTCCACGTGGGCTTCTCGGCCACGGGTGCCGGTTCGGCGACGTGGGTCTCGAAGCTACCCCCGGGCAGGAGGCCCTTCAGGGCGCCCTTGACGACCTCAAAGTGGCTGCCCACATCGAGGAGTCCGTAGTGCTCCTGTGCCAGCAAGGCTCCTTCGGCGACCTTCTCGCGGACGCCAGCAGCCATCAGCTTGGCCTTGTCCGTGTGGGGATCCTCGCGGACGTGCTTCAGAGCCTCGAGGCGTTCGACCGTCTGCTTGGCGGTGCCCATGACCCAGTGGTCGCGGGTCGCTTCGTCGACGACGGTGACGGTCTCGGGCCGGATGCTGATGAAGACGCTGCCAGGCTCGGGCTCGTAGGTGCGGGCCTTGCCAGTGACGGCCACGAAGCAAGGGGGTTGCAGTTCAGAGATGACCTGGGCTGCTTCGGCTTGGTATTGG
>JBFGSX010000214.1:0-3713 GCA_041566495.1 Thermoplasmatota archaeon | reverse complement strand
CCTGAGATCGACGCGCCCATGGCTGCATGGATCACGGAGATCCGGACGGTCACGGGTGAGAGCGGCAAACGATTCTCATGGGGCCAAGGCGCCGACCCTGCCGGAGACCTGGACCTGTGGCTCGACGACCAAGTGGTCGATGGCCGCGACATCCGGCTTCGGGTCGTGTGGCTAGCCCAACTGGATGGCGATGTCGTCCAGGTCCTGCGCCCCGGCATCGTAGGCATCAACGTCACGGCGGGCGCCGAAGCGACCCACGCACTACTTTTCCACGGCCTCGGCCATGCACTCGGCGTGGTCAACCTAGGCGTGCCCTTGCACGATGTCAACGGCACCACCCGCGAGTCCCCGCCCGGGCACGCAGGTGGCGCCATGTCCGTGCGCTGGCACCGTGCCGAGGACTTCCCCAGCAACGCCACCGTGGGCTACGATGAGGCGACCACGATGGACTGGAAGGCCGCCATGGCCGATGAACGGGTGTGCGCATGAGCAAATTGTACGAGGACGCCCTGCGGCTGTCCATCAATGAGAACCTGCGCAACATCCGTTTGCTACTCGAGTGGGCCGAAGAGGCATCCCGCCTCGACGAGACCATCGGGCATTCGGAGCAGGCACTGCGGCTCTTGGCCGAAGTGGTCGAGAACCTCAAGGCTCTCAAACAATAGGCTCAGCCACGCGGCGTCCTGAACTTGCTCGGCCGCGGTCGAAGCCAGCGATAGCGCCCCACAGTCATGGGGGCAGCAAAGAGGGAGGAAGGGAAGAGGAGCGTGCGCCTAATTAGGCGACGTTGAGGGGCTCGGACTCGATGGCCATGGTCGTCAGGACGGCCAGGCTCAGGTCGCTAGCGGCTTGGAAGCCCATCTGGAGGGCCGTCTCGTCACCGGCCATCAGGACCATGGTGTCCCAGGTGTCAGCCACGTGCCAGAAGGGGTATGCGCCCTGGGGGATGACGACGCCGCCCACCACGGGGAGGTTGCCGCCGGGGGCTTGCCACTTCTCGAAGTTGCTGATGAAGAAGCCCGTGGGGATGCCCAGGTCCATGAAGTGAGCGTAGTCACTGCGGCCCAGGGTGATGCCGGTGTACTCGATCTTGTCGGCGGGCATGCTCATCGCTTCACGGGCTGCTTCGACGCTGGCCACGAGTTGGGGGCTGTTGTTGTCGAAGTAGATCGGCGCATCGATGGCCGGCCAGTTCAGGCCGAACATGTCCAGGTCCAGCATGGCGCGGCCGACGATGGGGCCGTACGGGCTGGCGCCCTCGACGATGAAGTGGTTGGCGAACGCACCACTGCCTTGCAGGCCGCGCTCTTCACCGTCGAAGGCGACGAAGGCGATGGTGTACTCGGGGGTGACGTTGGCTTCGGCGAACGCCTTGGCGAGGTGGATGGTCAGCAGGGTGCCGCTGCCATCGTCGTAGGCGCCTTGGCTCTGGCCGTCGTGGCTGTTGCCGGTCGTGGTGGTGTCGTAGTGGCCGCCGACGATGACCCATTCATCGGTGCGGTTGCCCCAGAGGATGCCGACGATGTTCTCTTGGTCGATGCCGTTGGTGAACTCTTGGCGGTAGACTTCGAGGCCGAAGGAGGTGAACTGTTCGGCGATCCAGTCGCGGGCGCCCAGGTGTTGGGCGTGGTTGTTCTTGCGCTGGCCGAAGGTCTCAGCGAAGTGTTGCAGGTCGTCGAGAAGGGCCTCGGCGTCGATGGCCGGGATGGCCACGTCGCCGATGACCGGGACCTCGGGGGTGACGGGATCGGTCGAAGCCGGATCCGTTGCACAGCCGGCGAGGGCCGTGGCGAGCAGGATGAAGATCGCTAGGAAGCGCATGGGTCGACCTGAGCGTCTTGTTTCATAGACGTTGTGGTGGGCCTGGTCCAGCGTCACCACTGTAGGTCGAAACCGAACGACATGTCGCTAGGTCCAGGCACCTGGGGCGCCGGCTTGGGGAGGTTCCCTGCGCGGACGTCGGGCAACCGGTACGCGGTGATCTCCACGTCGGAGAGCCGCTCCATGATGCCTCCCACGTGCCCGTCGCCGACCACGGCGACACCCAAGGTGGCACCCATCAGGCCGTGGCGGATCGCCTTGGCCATGTGTTCATCCCGCTCATCGATGACCACTCTCCAGATCGTAGGGAACTGGCGCTTGAGTTCGTCGAGGGCGGCGTTGGGGTCGTCCTGGTACTTCTGCAACTCCGCTTCCAGGCCTGGGCCTTTGCTTGGGAAGATGCGGGCGAAGCCGGCCTTGATGAGTTGCCCCACCGCGCGGCCACGTTCCCGCCAGGTGAGTTCCTTGACGGCGCGACGGATCGTGGTCTGGCCAAGGCGGTCGATGAGACGCACTTGGGCGCCGGCCGCTTGACCGGCTTGCACGGCAGCCACCATCTCGCCACCAACCTCTGCATTGTACAACTTGGCCACGTCTTGCTGGAAACGCTGCATGCGGGTCTGCACGAAGCCGCCCTTGCCGGCAGGCATCTGGCCGGTCTTCTCTCGATGCATCAAGGCGTTGAGGCGGCCCCGGTCCAGTTCGACGAAGACCACGTCAGGTCCGAGCGCCTCGATGGCCTCTCGGATGGTGTCTCGGATCTGGAAGACGTGCCCGGTGCCGATCAGCACGAGGCGCCCCGGCGTGGGCTGGGGGGTGATCGACCCTTCAGACACAACCTTGCGAGTCCACGTTTTGTACTTAATGCGGCGGACGCTACCCTCATTGTGCGCCCTCGCGTCGTGCTCAACTGCGCCATCAGCAAGGACCGCCGTCTGGCGGCTGCCGGAGGCGCTCCCGTCATGCTCAGCGACGAAGAGGATCTTGTCCGCGTCCATGGCATGCGTGCCGCGCTGGATGCGATCCTGGTCGGCGCGGGCACGATCATCAACGATGACCCGAGCCTGAGGGTCAAATCCGCCTTGGCGGGCGACGATGCCAGCGACCCCGTCCGGGTCGTCCTGGACTCCGGGTTGCGCTGCCCCCCGGCCGCCAGGGTGTTCCAGACACCTCCCAAGACGCTGCTCTACCACAGCAGCCCCGCCGAGCCCCGGGGAGACGCAGAACTCGTCCGCGTCCCCGGCGGGGATGGGGGCCTTGATCTGGTCGCCGTCCTCGATGACCTGGGCTCAAGGGGGATCACTTCGGTGATGGTCGAAGGAGGCGCCGCCGTCTTGGAGTCCTTCTTGTCCCAGGGGCTGTGGGATGAGATGACGGTCTACGAGGCGGACGTGGAACTGGGCGATGGCCCTGCTTTTCCTCGCCCCGCTCGGCTACGGGAATGGGGTGTGGTGGAGACCGCTGCGGTGCCCAAGGGTGCCGGTTGGCTCCGTACCTTCGCGCCTAGTCGATGATCATCGCGCCGTGGTCTGGCTGGGCCAGGACCTCTTCCGTGACCTCGCCGGTGAGGCTGTCGATGTCCACTTGACCAGCAGGGCCGGTGAAGCGCCAGATGACCCGGTGGAAGACTCCAAGGGGCGCCAAGCGGATGTGGTCCGGGCGGGGGGAGACCTTCTTCTTCTCCGTGTACGAGAAACCGCTGTCGGGCTCGTCCACTTCGACGTCCACCATGCGGGTGTGGGCTTCCAGCAAGTACGTGCTGGCCCGTTCCTTGGCCCGCTCGTCATTGGTACGCAGGGTGCGCTCATGGTGAGGCAAGGACGGCAGTTCCGATAGGCGCGTGAAGCCTTGGGGGTCGACCGCTTCCCGGTCCACTTCTGTGGCGTGCTTGT
>JBFGSX010000213.1:0-3720 GCA_041566495.1 Thermoplasmatota archaeon | reverse complement strand
GGTTCTCGCGGATCTGCGCGACCTTCTTGTCCACGGCCTCACGGAACGCTGCATCCTTGGCGCACCGCTTGCGGTAGTCGCGCTTGAACTCTGGGCTGACTTGGAGGGCCCAGGTCACAACAGGTCCCCGAGCTCGTCCACGTCTTCGAACGCTCCTTGGCGGATGCGTTCAAGATCGGCGACGAAGCCGGGTTTCATGGCGGGGTCGAGGATGAACTCCTCGTACTGCTCGACGATGCGTTCGATCGCCTCGGATTTGCTCTTCATGCCGTCGCGGGCCTTGACGACGTTGACGATGCGGTTGGCGTGTTCGCTCAGGTCGATGACGGCTTTCGGCATGTTACTCCAAGTTACAAGTTGTAACTCGGGGTACTTTGACGTTGCGGCTGGTCCGGTGGCTCGGAGAAGCGTTGCTTCGGTGGTCGCCTTACGGTTTCCGGAGCACCACGGCTAGCGTCACACCAACGCCCGCCAAGACCACGGCCCCGCCGCCCGCGAACCATGCCCACATCGGCATGCCGGACTTGGAGTCGCTTGGGGTCGATTGGATGTTGTTGACGGGTTCCGCCTTCGTGTCCGCTTCCCGCACGGGGTCGTCCACGGGGTCGTCCGTGTCGGGGGCTTCGCCGACCGTGAATTGCGCCCGCAGGATAACGGAGTCCGTGGCATCACCGATGCTTGCCTCGATGGCGATGATGGTCAAGCCACCGACCGTGTAGGGTGGGGTGATGGTGTATGTGGCGGTCGTCGATTCGCCGGCCGCGAGTTCGATGGCGTCGTCCTCGAAGGTGGGGCTCCAAGCCTCGGGTGCATCGCTGGCCAAGTCAACCGTGACGGGCACGGGGTTGGGGTTCGTGACCGTGACGTCAATGGTGAACTCCTGGCCGCTCTTGTCGGTGATCTGCGTTTGACTCAACGAGATCTCCGGCGCCGATGGGGCTTGCACGTTGACTGATTTGGTGACGGTCGTTGATGCGCCGTCGTCGTCGGTGGCGGTGAATGCCACGCTGACGATGCGGGGTTCGGTGAATGTCTGCGTCAAGGAATTGCTCGTTCCTGCCCCCACGCCATCCACCGTCCAAGCCGTGCTTGTAATGCTGCCGTCGTTATCCGATGCCGTTGCCGTGAAGGTGACTTCTTGGCCGGCAATCGGGGATTCCGGCGTGAACGAAACGCTCACCGCTGGTTTCTGGTTCGGTGGCGGATTCGTGACCGTGATCGACTTCGTCGCGGTGTCGGTCGCGCCTTGCTCATCCGTCACCGTGAGGGTGATGGTGTAGGTGCCCGGGCTCGTGTAGGTGTGGCTCGGGTTCTGGGCGGTGCTTGTGGTGCCGTCGCCGAAATTCCACGCATGGGACTCGATGGTGGCGCCGAGACTGGATTCGGGGTGCGCGCTGCAGTCGGATAGGGTGAGCTGGCTGTTCGTCGTCCCCCCGCCGGGCGTTTCCAAGCAGCTCTCCGGGCCCACCAGTTCAACCACAAGGCGCCGGAATGAAACGTCCGAAGCGCCGTTCCCGTCAACCACCTCTTGGCGAATCCAATAGGTCCCGGGCGACTCGAACGTATGCGTCGGCGTGTGCGAGGTGCTGGACTCGCCGTCGCCAAAGTCCCAGTGCCAGGATGCCAGCCCGGCTCCGCCAGGGGTTGCTTGATTGGTTGGTGCTACTTCCGTGCGCGTGGTGGTTGCATCCGGAATCGAAAAGGCGGCGGTGGGGCCAACCGTGAAGCGCAACCGTTCGAGACCATAGACCCAGGCACTGCCATCCCAGTCCCGCGTACGGTAGAACAAATCTTGGCTTTCTCCCCATGCATCTCCAGCGGTCGTCATGGAACCGCCTGGCGGCGCGTACTGAGACCAAGCTCCATTCAAGAAAACCCAATGAAGCGTTTCGCCGCCCAATCCTGGTTGTCCGGAGTGGATGGCGTTGAACGCGACGGCCAGGTCGCCCTCGAGAGATGCTCTCATGGACGCGCCATGCACTTGCCGCCCCGTGGAGTCGGCCGGGAACGTGTACAGAGCCTCACCCATGGTCCATGTGCCCTGGTGCTGCCGGAGGACGCGAATTGCCCCGCCGTCGTCCAAGGCGAGGACCTCTATGTCGCTGCCCGCAGAGGGTCCGCGGGGAGCTGCCACGATCTTGACAACCGTGGAGGGCAGAGGCAACTCTTCCGACTGGGCTCCTACAAGACGTAGCAAGTGCGGAATTTCGGCGCCATCCGGGAACGACGTTTGGACGTGGTATGCAACGATGACGTTGCCTGCTTGGTCGGTGGTTGCCAGCGTTTCAACCGTCCGTGCGGGGCGTGCGATATCAAGAACGCGCACCTTTGACCAAGTTTCCTGTGCAAAGGTGGCGACCCAAAGCGTTCGGGCGACCTCAGTCTCTGAGGCGAAATCGAACCATGCAAACCTGGGCCCTTGGCTCGTTGGCACAATGTCGGTGCGTGACGTCCCGTTGCGGAACGTCGGTTGCCCGTCGGGGTTATCTCCGAGCGTATGCACGGCGGATGCGCTGCTACCGTCGAAGGCGATGATGTCAGGTAGGTCGTACCAGGCAGCTACGGGGGTTGGCTCAGCAAGCAACCTGAATCCCTGGGGAACATGGTTCGCTTGTAGCCAGGCTCCGGGCGCGACGTCAATGGTGTGACCATCGGGGATGAATCTCAGTAGAATGTCATCGCCACTGCGGATTAGTGCTTGTGCGCCCGTGGATGCTCCATAATCAAATGCCAGCGGTTCATCGGCTGTGTTTGGCCATGGCTGTGGTTGCGATGTCTGGGCCATTCCGGAGATGGATAGAAGGAGGAGAATGGCTGCCGCTGCGAGACCGCGCACGACTGATGACGGGCATAGTACCTGGATAAGCCTTCTTGGCGGCATGTTGTGGTGGGCTATTGGTTGACGATGTCGATGCGATCTGGGAAGGGCATCGGGATGCAGACGTCACCATCGAAGGGATCACATGGGGCCCAGCAACCGACGCGCCATTCGAACGAATACGACGTCGACCCGCTGTAGAAATCGCCAAGCCACGACACCATGGTCCCGGCGGCGTTGCGAACCTCTCCATCAGTGCTTCCTTGCCCGCCGCCTGGACCGGCAGGGTTTCCGCTGTACAAGCCTCCCTCGATGCATTGCCAGTAGTCAACCCGCCCCGTGTTTTGATTGACCGCCCAGATGCTGCGCTCGAAGCCGTCATCGTTGTGGAATGCCCAGCCATCGGCCGAGGTCACCGTGCAACCCGTGCCAGAATGGCACGTGTCCCACGTGGCGGGCGGCGTGCATGGGGGCGCTGTGGCCTGGTCGCAGTAGTACGGATCGGCGGGGCTGGTCGCTGCCGCACTCGGGGCCAATGCCAGCAGGAGAAGGAGTAGGGCTGGCATGGCGCTGGATAGCTTTTGGAACAGCATGAACAACAAACATGCGACCTTTCCCGTGGTTCAAAATGGTTTCCGGACCCCTGCCGGTGAACCTGGCAGTTGGTGGCTGGAGGCTCAGGTTTTCCTTGTCTCTGCGCCGCTTGCACGGATCATCGTCAGCGCAGGAGTGGTCTATTTGGCCTGGATGGCAAGCCTTGTTCGCGATCCGTACGGCATTTTCGTCTTACCTGCCTGCGCCTTGCTTTGGCCCACCCGCAGCCCCGGGCGACGAGTCATGTTGTAGCCGTGTCGTAGCCATCCCGCATCGGAGCCATGAGAAGGTCCGCTGAAGCGGCATTC
>JBFGSX010000212.1:0-3739 GCA_041566495.1 Thermoplasmatota archaeon | reverse complement strand
CGCTTGGTTCGCCCATGCCCTGCGGACCGGCGCCTGGTGGTATGCGGCCCCCATGGACGGCCACGACAAGATCGTCGCCCAAACGGGCAAATTGGCCACCCCGGCCCCCGCCGGCGTAGAGTGGCCACAGACGTTCCACATCAACATCCGAGACGATGCCCCCGTCATCGGATTGCAGCTACACCTCATCGATGCCCGACCCGACCCGGACCGCGTCCACGCCATCTGGGACCTCATCGTCGACGTGCCAAGCGGCCACTGGAGCCACAAGAGCCTCGTCGTCGCCCCCAATGCCACGGGCACCCTGCAAGGCACCAACATCGAGCTGGACATCAGCATCAGTGTTCACGGTGGCATCGACCCGGAGACCAAGCAGACCATGGCCGATCGCTGGGCGCCTGAGATCCGCTTCAGTGCCGAAGAGCGCTTCTTCCCCACCAGCGGTGAGGCATTGGCACGCTTCCACGGCATCGGGCGACGAGCCCCAGCAGACCATGATCTGCGCACCTGGACCCGAGGCTTCAACAATGCCCGGGACGGCTACGTCCTGCTCTTGGCGGACTTCACCGGGGACGGCATCGTCGACCACCGCGACGCCCAAGTCATGACCGACGTCCTGCGGGGAGGAGGTGTCGCCCCGGACCGGGTCTATGCCAATGTCATGGACACCACCGGAGACCGCGTGGTCGTCCAGTACTGGTTCGTCTACATGTACAACTTCGTGCAGGACGAAAGCGGGGCCGGCCTGCCCCAATTGGCCCATCGGGGAGACCGGGAATTCATCCAACTCACCTTCGCGTCCAGGGAAGCGGCCCTCAACGGCACCCCCCAAAGCATCGCGTACAGCCAACACTACCGAGGCATCTCCATTCCAGACCCCAGCATGACCCAGCCGCCTTTCACGGGCAACGGCACCCACCCATTGGTCTACCCGGCACGGGGCAGCCATGCATCCTACCCCGTCGCCGGTGATGATCGCCGGGTCCGCTCCGCGTTGGCTGGCTACGAAGACCGCTTCGATGGGGAAGGAGAACGCTGGACCCCCGGCAATTACACCCTCGAAGTGTTCGGTACCCAACCTTGGAACTACGGCTACCTCTGGGGCCCCATGACCCGCCACAGCCGCGACATGGGCACCTCCACCAAGCCGTTCCTGCAGTACGCATTCCGCTACCCCTTCATCGACCCAGTGTCCTGGGAAGAACGTGTCACGCCCCTCGAGCAAGAGGATCTTGAACCCCTCTACGGAGCGCCAGCGTGACCGGACCCCCCGCCTGGCTTCGCTCAATCCGGCGAAGCACAGAAGTTGTCGCTGCCACGGCACACGTCTTCCATGGCACCCGCGGCCTGATGCTCGGCGGCGCTGGCCTGTTCATCCTCGGATTGGCACAACCCTTGCTCCCCCGAGACCTCAGCCGCTTCTGGCTCGTCGCCCCGGTCTTCACGATCCTGGCGGTGGGACTGGCCACCTTGCCCCGTGAAGGCGTCGCGGCACAGCAACGGGCCCGGGCCCTGGCTCGGCACGATGAAGCGGCCAAGCGCCTGGGCAAGGCCCTGGTCTGGCCGCTGCTGCTGGCGTTCTTGTTGCTCCCACGCATCTTCCTTGGCGGCTTTGGGCTCCCCCACATGAGCCCCCTGACTGGATTGGCGCTACCCAGCATCCAGCAACGGGTCACCCATGTCTTCCTGTTCACCATCATCTTGGTGACTGCCGCGTACCTGCGCAGTAGCCGCCGCTACGCCGCCCACGTCATCGCCAAACGCCCCCGCGATCTGAGCCGGGAGGACCGCAGCCACCAGGAGCGTGATGCGTTGTTGTGGTTGAGCATCGCCATCTTCATCGCCTACGCATTCCTGTTGCGTTCCTTCTGGCAACCCTTCAGCCTGCTCGCCTGGCCCCCGTCATTGGACAGCTTACGGGCCGGGGTCCGAGGCGTCAGCAGCATCGTCCTGAGCGTCGCCGTGCCCCTGGTGCTCTATACGGCTGTGACGGCCCACGCCAGCCTTGTCCGGGACCTCATCAAGAAGGAACTCTGGCGGGAGCGCTCTGCCGTCCTGATGCTGGCCGCCGCTCACGTGGCCCTGGGCATCACCTGCGTGGCGTTGCTCTCCTACAATCTCCTGTGGATCGCTCAGTACCGCGCCTCTGCGCCGTTCTAGTTGGTGAGACAGGCCAGCGCTTCGAAATCGGCGCGCTCCGCGTGCAGTGCGGGATTCTTCCGGAGTTGGGTCGCCAGATCCTCGTGGGTGCGATCCGCATAATGGTGACCCGGCATGACGATGAGGTCATCCTTGGCGAGGCCTCGCAGCCGCTGCATGGATGCGAACATCGCAGCGGTGTCTCCGCCCGGGAAATCGGTGCGCCCACAGGTGTCGATGAACAGCGTGTCCCCCGTGAACAGTGCCCGGGGAGCGCCGTCGCCTGCCACGAGGATGCAACTGGCCTCAGGTTGGTGGCCCGGCGTGTGCAGCCAGGTGACCTCCAAGTCCCCCACGGCGATGGGGTCCCCATCGGCCGCCCAATGGATGGTGGCCCCGGCTTTGACCGCCCCGTCCAAGGGTTGCAAGTGGCGGCCGGCTTCATGGACGTGGATGTCGGTGACCCCGAGGCCGGGCAATTCCCCGGCGGCCCCCATGTGGTCCCAGTGCCCATGTGTGAAAACCGCCCGCGTGAGGCGATAGCCGTCCCGCTCGACGATGCTGAACAAGTGCTCCAGTTCGAACGTCGGATCCACCGCCACCGCTTCCTTCGTCACCGGGTCGCCAAAGACGTAATGGAAGTTCTCATGAGGCCCCGCCAGGACCTGTCGGAAGTAGAACGGAAAGCACGGTGCTTGGTCCGTGACGTCTTCGTACACCACAAGCCGGCAGTGGACACTCAGTACTTGGCCGCCACGGCCGACGCCCTCATCTATGAGCCGTGGGTGGGCCGCCTCATGTCCGAGGCCGCGCGCCCGATCCCGATGGCCGGAGCCCCCCAGGGTGGCCCCACCGACCCCCGTGCAGCTGAGCGCTTGAAGCGCCGCTTGCGCATCATCGAGAACATGAAGCGCATCAAGCACAAGTACATCGTCGCCTCCGGCAAGGGCGGCGTGGGCAAGTCCACCGTGGCATGCAACCTCGCATCCAGCCTGGCCGCCAGCGGCCACAAGGTCGGCCTCTTGGACATGGACCTGACCGGCCCGAACATCCCCACCATGCTCGGCGTCCGGGACGCCGAAGTCCGGGAAGTGGACGGCGCCTTGGAGCCCGTGAAGGTCACGGACAACCTGTCCGTGATCTCCATGCAATTCCTGCTGCCGTCCCCCGACGAGGCCATTGTTTGGCGGGGCCCCATCAAGATGCAGATCATCGGCCAGTTCCTGGGCGATGTCGCTTGGGGCGAGCTGGATTACCTCATCATCGACCTGCCCCCGGGTAGCAGTGACGAGCCACTCTCCGTGGCCCAGAACATCCCAGACGCAGACGGCATGATCCTCGTGACGACCCCCCAAGAGGTCGCCGTGGGCGATGTGCGCAAGTCGGTCGGTTTCGCCAAGAAGCTCGAGATGCCCGTGCTGGGCGTCATCGAGAACATGAGCGGCATGGCGATCACTGGCACCACCACCCCTGGCGCCGACATCACCCTCGACACGGGCGCCGACAAGCTCACCGCCACCGCCGACGAGAACGGTACCTTCCACGTCACCATCCCGGTCTTCCAGGACGGCGGCGGTCGGAAGATGGCCGAACAACTCGG
>JBFGSX010000211.1:0-3754 GCA_041566495.1 Thermoplasmatota archaeon | reverse complement strand
CATGTCGAGCACCGTCTGTGCCGGCATGACGGTGGCATCCCAGCGGTGCTGCTTCTGCACCAACGCTGCGAACTTCATGGACTCGAACATGTCGGTGCCATTGTTGCTCGCGGCGCCATCGGTGCCGATGCCCACGCAGGCGCCACAGGAATGGAGTTCTGGGATCGGGGCGACGCCCCCGGTGGCCAACTTGAGGTTGCTCACCGGGCAATGGGCCACGGCTGCGTTGGCCTGGGCGATGTGCTCCGCCTCCGCTTTGGTGATCCAACCACAGTGAGCCAGGATGGCATTGGCCTCCAACGCGCCCGTGTCTTTCAGGAACTGCACCGGGCGCTTGCCATGGGCCTTCTCCACGTCGTAGACCTCCGTGCGGGTCTCGGAGCAATGGGTGTGCAATGGCACATCGTATTGCTTGGCCATGATGGCTGCGGCCTCGTAGGTCTCCGGGTTGCACGTGTACGTCCCGTGAGGGCTTGGACAATGGGTGATGAGAGGATCATCGCGGGTGGCCTTGATGCTGGCCTCGATCTCTGCGAGCTTCTTGTTGGCTTCACCTTTCTCGGTCTGGCCGATGTCGACCATGCCTTCCCCGCACCAGCCACGCATGCCAGCATCCCGGCAACTGTCGGCGATGGGGCCGGCTTCCATGAAGTACATGTCAAGGTAGCTGGTAGTGCCACCCATCAACATCTCGAGGTGACCCAAGTCCGCGCCGGCGCGCATGGTCTCGGCGGTCAATTTGGCTTCAGCCGGCCAGATGCGGTCCTGTAGCCAGGATTCGAGCAACATGTCGTCCCCGTAGCCGCGGAACAAGCCCATGGGGACATGGGTGTGGAGATTGATGAGGCCAGGTATGACGACCTGGCCAGTGCCATCGATGGTCCTGTCTGCGTCGGGAGCCTTGGGGCCCACGCTGACGATGCGGTGGTCCTCGATGTACAGGTCGCCTTCGATGACACGGCGCTCATCGTCTTGCGTGACGATGGTCGTGTTACGGATTGCCAGGGACAACAAAGGGTCGAGTCCCGGGTCGCCCAAGGAACCTTCGCTATGCTTGGTCTGCTTCCCAGGCCAATTGCACGCCCTTGTAGATGGGGGTCATGTCGTCTCCCATCTTGACGCGGATCTGGCGGCGCTTGCCCCGCCCGCTCCACTCATCGGGCAATTCCAAGGGGGCCTCGAGATCGAGCACCACGGTGACGTCGGACTTGCTCTCCAAGACCGTGCAGAAGCGGCGTTCCCCATCGAAGAAAGTCCCCGCGTGGGTGTTCTTTCGCTCCGCCTCGGGAGCGGCGGCCTCGCACACGCCGCAGACCGCGTCACGAAGTTCGTTCATGGCGTTGCGAATCCAAACTCAGGCATGGTCGTTGTGCTTGCTCCGCACAAACATCATGTGGCTTCCGCCGCCTCCGCTGCCATGGCTTGGTACGATGGTCCCAAGGAACGGGACCACCCCGACGTCACGGCGTACATCGCCGACCTTGAGGAGCCCCAGCGCCGCATCGTCGAAGCTGTTCGAGCCATCGTCCACGAAGACCCCGGCGTGGTCGAAGGCATCGCTTGGGGCGTGCCGTTCTGGTTCCGCAACGGCCCGCTCTGCTACACGTCGGCCGCCAAGCACCACGTGACCCTGGGCATCGCGCGGGGCCTCGAAGTCCATGACAAGCACGGACGATTGACCGGCACGGGCAAGTCACCCATCCGGAAGACCATCGTCAAGCTCAGGGAAGAGTTTCCTGAGGCAGCCTTCCGAGATTGGCTGGCGCAAGCCACCGTCTTGGACGAAGCCGGTGACTAACGAGTAAAGATCATGCGGCTGAATGTGCCGCCTTCCCGTCGTGGCTGGGTCTCAATGGACAACACTTGGATCTGGCGGTAGCGGAACACCTGCTTGAGCCACTCCGGATCCACGGGTTCGTACATGTCGACCCATTCAGCCCAGACGGGGCCCACTTGCTTGGGGTAGTTGTGGCCGCGGAGGCGCACGGGCAAGGGTTTGGTTTGCTTGTCGTAGCAGACGTCCACCAAGCGCTTCCACCCCACGGCGCCGGCGAAGACCAACGCATCCTCCAGGACCCCGATGAACGGCCGACCAGCTTGGGCGTTACCGTGGACGATCTGTTGCCATCGGCCCCGCAATGGGTGCAAGTACACGATGTCCCCAAGGGGACCGGACAAGACGTCCACATCCCCGTCGGGCATGACTGGCCAGCCGACTTTGGAATTGGGCGCAGCGCCTACTTCCAGTGGTTCACTGAACAATGACTGGATGGTGGCGAAGGCCACGGGGCATTGCACGCTGGGACTAAGGGCCTGTGCAGAAAAGGTATTGGGATTCGTCGCCGACGTGGCCCATTGGCCAGGGGGTTACGAGAAGTGCGGCGATTCAGGACTTTTCCATGGCTCGGCGGCTCGCCTTGACCACTAGGCTCCGGGGCATGAGTGGGGCGATTTTCTGCAACAACGGGCCAAACGACGCGGGTACCACGACCATGTCCTTGCCCTTCAGCATCGCCTTGTAGCCAGCCTTCGCCGTCCGCTCTGCCGTGATGGCCCCGGCCTTGAATGCACCCGTGCCCTCCATGGAAGCCACTTCGACGAATTCGGTCTCCACGGGGCCAGGACATAGCACTGTGCAGGTGACGCCAGTGTCTCGAAGTTCCTCATGAAGGGCCCGGCTGAAACTGTTGACGAATGCTTTCGTGGCGTAGTACGTGGCTTGCAAAGGACCGGGGACGAAGCCGGCAGTGGAACCCACTTGTAGGATCTTGCCGGTGCCACGCTCGGTCATGCCGGGGACGAATGCGTGGGTCAAAGCGACGAGGGCCTTGATGTTGAGGTCGATCATGCTGAGTTGTTTCTCAACGGGAATCTCCGCGATGGTGCCATGGGCACCGTAACCGGCGTTGTTGATCAAGACGTCCACGTCCAACTTGTGCTGCATGCAGTACTCGATGACGGATTGCACCGCAGCAGGGACCTCCAGGTCCGCCGCCAATACATGCACTTCGTTGCCATGGCTGCGCAGATCGGCCGCCAAGGCTTCGAGGCGGTCCTTGCGACGCGCCACCAACAAGAGATCGCCGTGGGGGGCGTGGAGCTTGGCGAGTTCGGCGCCGATTCCGCTGGAGGCTCCGGTGATGAGCGCAAGGTTGTGGGACATTACGCTTGGTGACGGGGCGTGGGTGGATGGGGGTTTGGGTTGGGTGAGGCCAATGAGTGGGCGATTTCCCCGACCCCTTCAAACGCTATCTCTTGCAGTCCTTGCTTTCTCGAATATGGATTTGGAGACAACGCTTCGGCTCATTCTTACCCGCATCGTCAACTGGTCGCCCCGCATTTGTCTCGGGTGCGAAGAGGCATTACCCGAGGACGGCCCGTGCCTCAACCGCGCGTGCTCAATCTCGCAGGCCTGGGCGGCGCTTGATTTGGAACGCGGCGCCTGTGAATCCTGCGGGGAAACGACGTCGGACTTGTATCGCGTCTGCGGGGATTGCTGGGTGCGGCTTCCTAGTTGAACTGCCACTTCTTGCGGTGCAAATTGAGGAACTCTGGCAACGGCGTCCATTCTGCGATAGTTGGCTTTCTTACCGGGGCCCCATGTTTCAGTTCTCGGTGGGGGTCGATATGGCCTTCCGGGGTTATCACAGAAAGGTCGTCGGAGATCGCGAAAATGCCATGGTCAAATGCCCAGTGGTGGCGAGCACAGAGTGCCATGCCGTTGGTTGGTGTATCGGGCCCGTCGTCCGAAACT
>JBFGSX010000210.1:0-3797 GCA_041566495.1 Thermoplasmatota archaeon | reverse complement strand
CCCTGCCTGGCACATCACCCTACGTGCAAAGGTTGCTCTCTACACGACCGTGTCATCCGGACAACTGGTCGTCGGGGCCGACGGCACAGTGGATGGCGACGGATTGACCTGTCCAGTGGTAGCGGCGCAAGCCGTGTGGCACGAAGTGCCTGGCCCCAGTGTCCCGGTCATGCGTTTCACGGATACCCTCAATGAGGACCATCAGGTGCTGAATTTCGCTGTGCGTGTTGGTCAGATCGGGCCACCCGTCTCCGCGACGCTCATTAGCCCCAACGGGGACGCGCAAAAGATCACCCTCCCGGCGGGAGGGCACTACATGGTGTCATTCGAGGCGGGCCCGATCACTGCTGGCGAATGGACCCTCCAGGTCGAAGGTACCGCCGGTGCCGGGCGCACCTACTGGGTCGGATGGTGTGCTGCAGGTATGCAGTCCACGGAGACGGCCAAGCTATGTGACGCCGTGATGAATCGCGACTGAACTACGGCGTCTGGAAATCCACGAGCGTGCCTCGCAAGGTCTGCAGGTCCACGAGGGGCATGCGGGCCGGGTCGGGGGTGAAGTTGAGCATCTTCTGGTAACCGGTCTGGCTCTGCCAAGTGCCGCAATTGACCATGGTGACGCCCCGGTAGGAATCGATGCCCGGCACGTGCACGTGGCCCGTGATGAACAGGTCCGGCACGTCGTCGATGACCAAGTAGTCATGGTGCTCCGGAGCCACGGGGGTGCGCTCGCCGTACAGGGGCGCCAAGTGGCGGCTCTGCAACATCTGCTTCATCGCAGGCAAGGGCTTCTCGTACTCCAGGTTCGTCACACTGGTGGCGAAGTCGATGAGGCTGCTGCCATGGTAACCAAGCGTCTTGACGCCGTGCATGGAGAACGTCGCCGGATTGGCCAGGAAACGGGTCTCGTGGTGGCCGAACTTCTCCGTCACTTCCTGGGTGAAGGCGGGTTGGGGTTCGGCGGGTCGGCTGGCGTCGTGGTTGCCGGGTTGGACGATGATGTCGATCCAGTCGGGGACGCTCTTCATCCAGTCGCCGAATGCGGCGTACTGGTCGTAGATGTCTCCGATGGTCAGTTCTTCGTTCTGGCCCGGGTAGATGCCCACCCCGTCCACCAGATCACCTGGGATGACGAGGTACTTGACGCGACCAGCGGCGTCTCGTTCCCGCTTGCTACCGGCGTGGCCATTGAGCCACTTGAGCATCTTCTCCCAGTTCTCTGAAAGGAATGTGTCGGAGCCGACGTGGATGTCGCTCAGGAACGCCGCCATCAGGGGCACGTCCGCGCCTCGGGCCCGGGTGTGGTCCGGGCGAGGGATATCGGGGCGGATGATGGACTCCAGGAACAGGATGTCCCCCTTGTTGCCCGCTTGGCCCACGATACCGATGACCTCGTCCCGCACGACGCTGTCCGCCATGGCCATGAGTTGGCGCTCATCGGCGCGCACAAGGGCCTTGACACTGCCCGTCTCGTCTTCCAATTCGAGGAGCTTGTGGCCGTTCTTGGTGGTCTGCACTTCCACGACCATGCCGATCATCTGCACTTCGGCTTGGCCCGGGCGGATGCGTTCCACCTGCACCGGGTTCGCCAGTTCGCGGTGCTGGCGCAGCATCTTGGCGATCTTGCGGTAGCGGTCCTGGAAGTACGTGACGAAGTCGCTGGTGGTCCCTTCGCAGGTGGAATTGCCGGTCATGTCCGCATCCACGGTGAGGCGGCTGGAGTGGTCCTTGGCGATGGGTTGCCATTCGCTGCGGGGCACGACGTCGAAGTCGCGGGCGCGCTGGTGGGCGTCCTCCAAGGCCCCCGGTTCCTTGATCTCCAGGCTTTCGTGGTCGTCGACGGCGTCGTCTTCTTCGTCCACGTCCCGCACGGGCTTCTGGCCGTCGTAGATCGCTGCGGCGGCCTTGCGGAACGCTTCCTTCCGGGCGCGTTCGGCTTCGGCGTTGGGGCTGGCTTCCAGGACCTCCACGGCGGCGGCCGCGCGGTCGTTGGCCTTCTCCTCCAATAGGGCCCAGAGGGCCTTGTCGAAATGGAACGGGATCTCTTCGAGGCCCGAGATGACCGCCTGCACGCGGACGGGGCCATCCTCGGCCTCCGCCAATTCTCGTAACAGGTCTGGGTCGGCGAGGGCCCCGTGGCTCTCGAAGAGCGCCACGAGTTCCTTCATGCGCTCCATCGGAGCCTCCAAGACCTGCATCCAAGCGTGACGAGGAGGGGGGCCGTCAAAAGGGTTGGGCGCTCAACGGCGCCGGCGGGCGACGATGGCGATGGCGGCCAAGAGGGCCCCGAAGGCGCTGGCGCCGGGGCTGTCTTGCTCCTCCGTGGTCCCATTGCCGTCGGGCTCCATGCCATCGGGGCCTTCCATTTCCTCGTCGGGGGTCGCTTCGAGCATGTCGAGGGTCATCGAGAGCTCCCCCGTGAAATTGGTGAAGTGCAAACCGACGGTCCAGTTGCCAGGAGCCAAGCCGGTCAGGTTGGTGGTCATCGCCGTGGGCTCGGACACGGTGCCGTTGAACGCCACGGTGCCATTGGCGTCACTGATCGTGATGTTGACGTGCCCGCCGGTGACGTTGGCCGCTACGACCATGGTGGCGTCTGCGGGGCCTTGGCTCCACGTGATGACATCGGTGCGGTTCGTGGTCGTGTTGAATGCGAAGTCCCGCGCCAAGCGGGCATCATCGATCGTCAGGTTGTGCACCGCAGGGGCCTCCAGTGCGGGTGCGAGCACGGGCAGGGTGATGCGGGACTCCTCCGTGTCAAGGTAATAGCTGCTTGCGGTCCCGGATGCCGTGACGGTGGCCACCAGATTGCCCGCAGACGGGTCCAAGCGGTCCACCAGGGGCACCACGGACCAGGTGAGCGCAGTGTATCCCGTGCGCAAGGAGTGGGCCTGGGGGGCACCTTCTGCCACGAGTGTGGCGCCGTTCTGGAGGCGCACTGAGACATCGACCTCGCCAACGTGCACGGATCCGCCCATGGTGAGAACGAAGTCCACGGTGCCCGCCAGGTCCAAGGATGTCTGCGTCGCCAGTGGGGGGCTCATGGTGAGCGTCCACGTTTCGGTATCGGTGAGGGGCCCGCCTTCCGTGGTGCCCGACCCAGCCGGCGTGGTCTGCATGCTGAGGTCGCCGTGGACGTAGAGCACGTTGCTGTCGGGGCTCAGCGCCTGGGCTGCCACGGCGGGCAGGCAGAACAGGATGGCAGTCAGCAGGATGGCGGCTCGCATGCGAAATGATGCTTTGGCGCGACCATCAGCCTTTGGGTCGGTTCTAGGCCCGCAGTTGCTCCATGGCGGCCAACACGGCGCGCACGGCCCGGTCATGGTGGTCCGGCGTCAAGAAGTGGTCTGCGCCCTGCAAGAATGCGATGCGCCCACCAAGCATGGCGCGGATGGCGTCGGCGTCCTTGGGGTCGACCAGTTCATCGGCGGTCCCGATGATGACGTGGCTGGGGCAGCGGACCCTGGCGGCCTCCTCCAACGGGCGAAGGTCACTGTCCCGGACGGCGGCAGGGGTGGCGATGAGCACCATGCCGGGCACGGGCCTAAGGGCGGCCAGGCGCACCGCGACGCCTCCGCCGAAACTGAAGCCGATGACCAGCGCGTCTTGTCCGGTGGATTCCTTGATCGCGTCCCAGACCGCTTCCGCGTCTTCTGTTTCTCCGGGGCCACCGTCATAGGCGCCATCGCTGCGGCCGACGCCCCGGAAGTCGAAGCGGACCGCCAAGAAGCCGGCCTCATCCAGGGCCTGGCACAGGCGGTAGACCAGTCGGGTGCCCATCGTGCCCCCGTGCTTGG
>JBFGSX010000209.1:0-3807 GCA_041566495.1 Thermoplasmatota archaeon | reverse complement strand
GTGTCGGTGACACCGGCGCAGTAGCCCAGTTGGCGCTCCACGTGGAACGTCATGTCGTGGCACGTGGTGGAGACCACGGCCTTGGGGACGCCCATCGGGGTCTGGATGACTGCAGGGAAGAAGAATTCCTTGACGACGGGGGCTTCGGGGTCAGCGAAGTCGATGATCTGGATCTTGCCGGTCTCGGGGGCGCCGTGCAGAGGGCCGAGGTCGGTGTTGATGCTGTGGCTGTTGTACACGAGCGTCGTGTTGGGGACAACGGCCATGTTGTGGCTGTTGGAGCCAGCGGAGCTGATCAGGATGGGGTTCGTGGCGTTGGTGACGTCCACGAGGTCCACTTGACCGGAACTGAGGACCGCGTAGAGGCGGCCGTTGGGGTGCTCCATGATGTCCACGTCGCGGCTGTTGCCCACGTCGACGGTCTGGTTGGCCAGGACCATCGGGTTGGCGGGGTCCGTGATGTCGAAGATGCGCAGACCGGCGCCAGTGCCGGACAAGTACGCCTTGTCGTCGTGCAGCCAGAGGCCAGACGTGGAGGCGGTGTTGGCGGAGGTCACGAACTCCATGCCGGTGATGACGTCCGGAAGGCCCGTGACGTTGCTGCCGGGCTCCGGCGTGGTGGTCGGGTCCGGGTTCGAGGGGCCTTCGTTCGAAGCGTCATCCGTGCAGCCAGCGAGGCTGGTGGCGATCAGGGCGGCAATGAGGAGCCAGCGCATGGATGCTCGACCACCTTCGACCACTTTTCTCCTTTGCGGCGGCCGGGCGTGCCTGGAGCGTCGGAAATCCACTTATCCAGGCCTCAGGATGGAGGCATGTGCCCGACGACGACCGCCTGGACCCTGACATGGCCCAGTCCTTCACGGTCGACCGTGATCCGGACACCGCCATCGAGGCGGCCGCGACGTACTTGCACGGTGCCGGCGCCATCAGCCCATCCCTCCAGGGGCGCATGGAACGGTTCGGCACCTCACTGGCGGTCCACCATGGTCGCATCCGGACCAGCATCAACGCCACAGCCACCTCCGCCGCCACCCGCGTTGAGGTCCGCCGCAGCGGCCAGGCCCCCCTGGAGGAGACCCGGCGTTGGCTCTACGCCATCGGCCTTGGCGGTTTTCTGATCGCCGTCGCATTGACGTGGTACAATGAACAAGCCGCCGAGGCATTGCCCCCGCTGGCGACCGTGGCCGTGTTCTTCCTGGCCGTCGTCCTCGTCTTGGCGGTGCTCTTCGTGGCCGATCGCTCCTTGGAGCGACGCAGTGAATCCATCATCATGAGCATCGAGGACGCCATCAAAGGCGACCCCTTGCAGGTCCTGCAACGGGAAGTGGATGCCTTGGAACGCAGCAGCAGCCTGGCCAATGGGCTCATCTTCTACTGCGGCGCCTTGCTCCTCGAGTTCCTGGTCTTCATCATCGTCTTGAGTGACGGCATCCGGGAAGGCATCAACGAAGCCGCCGCGCTCCAGACGCTGCGCTTCGGGCTCCTCATCCCGATCGCCCCGGCCTTGTTGTTCGCGGGCCTGTACTTCGTCTGGGTCAATCGCGTCCACGACGACCGCTTCGGTCAGCTCAGAAGAACGGGATGAGCGGCGCCAGGTAAGGCAGCATCACGGTATAGACCGCGGCGAGCGCCAATGGGTTGAGGATGTTGTCCGAAATCGAGAACGGCACCGGCGCCAGGACATCCACGAGGAAGAACACGGCCGCACTGACCACCGCCATGGGTAGGCCCACGAAGGGGACGGCCACGACGAACGCCACGGCGCAACCTCCCACGGTGCCTTGGATGGACTTGCCCTTGTTGTGGGGCCACTTCGTGCGCCCGAAGCGGATGCCGATGATGGCGCTGGCGCTGTCTGCAAAGACCGTGACGCCCAGCACCGCGATGACGGCGAAGAGGGTGACGTCCCAGGAAGTGCTATCGTCCGTGAGCCACAACACCGCCATGGGCAGCGTCGCAGCGATGTAGTAATGGGCGCCGAAGAGGCCCCGTTCCCGTTCCCGGAGCATGCTGGTGATGGTGCCCTTGAACGGGTAGGCCATCTGAGGGAATTGCAGGCGCAGGATCTCCACGGGCAGCAACAAAAGGAGCACGGCCAGGAGAGCCGTGATGGCCACCATGTGTCCTGCCGGCATGATGCCTGCCGACAGGGCGGCGTTGAAGTTGGCCAGGTTCTCCCCCACGTTGGCATCTGCGGGCACCATGGCTTGGATGCCACGAAGGATGCCGTATCCCAAGCCGACGTAGGCGACGACGAACAACCCCATCATGAGGTGGGGCGTCTTGCGCTTCTGTTCCGGGTGCAATTGGTCGAAGCGGTTCTGCAACCATGCGTCCCGTTGTGACTCAGGCAACGCCTTCTCGGCCCATTCTTCGACGAGATTGCGAAGGTCTTCCTTCCATTCCTCGAACTTCTTGGCCATGTTGCCAAGGGTGTATGTGAGGGTGATGACGATCCCGATGCCAGAGCACGCCAGGACCACGAGGCTGAACGGGGCGGGCAACAAGCGGGCCCCGTGGGTCCACAAGAGCACAGAGAGTCCGATCATGACCCAGGTGGCCATGAGGGCGCTGCCACGGTCTGGCAACTGCTTCTGGTACGCGGTCCACGTCTGGCGCGCGGTCAGCAAGGCATAGGTGCCCACCGCGAGGGCAAGCAGTTTGGCTGCCGCTTCCGATACGGGCCCGATGGTGAAGCCGATGGGGTCGACCACGGTGTCGCACTCCTGGCAGCGTACTTGACTCAGATGTTCTGGTCGAAGTAGCCCGTGGTGCCACCTTCGGGGGTGATCTTCAGGGCCGTCAGGATCGCTGCGGGCATGGCGAGGATCATGAAGACACCCCACACGCGGCCTGGGGCTACGCCTTCGATGACGGCGCCAAGACCCCAAAGGCCACAGGTGGCGCCGCTCAACACAAGGATGATCGCTGCGAACTTACGCAGAAAGTCGGTCACGGACCGGGCGGACAAGGGCCGGGGGCGGGATTCGAACCCACGACAGCAGAACCACAATCTGCTATGTTCACCAACTACACTACCCCAGCCAGGGTGCTGTCCCGACTCCGGGACAATCGCGGCCGACTTGGGGCGCTTCTTTAACGCTTCCGTCCCAAGAGCGCCAATGCCACCAGGAGAATGGCCACAGGAGGTCCTGGGATGTACTTGCCAGGGTCATACCACGGTTTGTCGGCGTTCTCGTATTCCTGGGCGTCCAGTACGGGTTCCACTTGGTCCAGCCGGGTCACGGTGTCGCCGGTGTCCAAGAGGGCCGTGATGGTCACCGAACCTGCGGTGGCGGGGGTGAATGTGAACGGCAGGGACAGGGAGCCAGCTTCGAGGACCTCGAAGGAAGTGCTCGTGGTGCTGCCTGCTGCTTCCAGGTCGAGGGTGGCCCTGGTCTGGAGGGCCGGGTTGGGTTCGGCGCGGCCATCGCTGCTGAGGCTGCGCAGGTAGACGTGCATTTCGCCGACCGTCCCTTCGCCAAGGGTTGGAACGTCCAGTTCCATGGCGAGGCCGCGGTCGAAGGTGATGTGTCCAGCGTACGCGCCGCCAGATTCCAGGATCGTCACGGTACGGTAGGGGCCCCCGTGGGCTCGGGTGGCGCCTGCATCGAGGATGGCCCGGACATGGGTCTGGTCCGTGGGGATCAAGGGCGAGCTTGCGATGAGCTTGGCCTCAGCCTCCATGCCGATGGCGTGGAGGGTCCCTGGAGCCAGGTTGAGGGCCGCGCGGGATGGGGTGGCCAGGTCGAACAAGACGGCCCCCGATTCGCCTGGGCGGGGCGCCGTCACGGACGTCATCCGCGT
>JBFGSX010000208.1:0-3824 GCA_041566495.1 Thermoplasmatota archaeon | reverse complement strand
GGCGGTGCTACGACGAGCCGTGACCGATTCCAGACATGACGTCCGTGTTGCGCCCGGCCCAGGGCGTACAGGTTATCCTCCGCAGCCGGATTTCATAGCATGGACGCTTTTGCAGACTGGGCAACCATCCAACAGGTACTACCGCTGCCGAAGAAGAAGAGCCACTGCGGCATGCCCCCCGCCGCCGCCTGACGGGTTGGCGCCCGCGGGGCGAGATGCTTTCAGATTCTATTTTGTTTGAAGATAGAGGCTAAGGCCGGCTCAGGAGAGTTCGACAGAGCCCTTGTTGAAAGCCACTTGGCGACCACACCCGGAGCAGGTCAGTAGATCGACGTGGCGCGCCGCCCCGACCACGGGGCCCGACGACCACGGCGTGGCCAGGTGGAACGCGGTGCCGCCACAATGGGGGCAGGTCACGGGCCTGCCGGCTGCGCTGTATGCCTGTGGAGCCGACTTCTTGCCAAACAGGGGCAAGACTAGTCCTTGGCCTTGATGCGCACTCTCAGGCACTTACGCACCTGCTCGACGGACCAAGCCCGTCCTTCGCTGCGCTCAGTCCTTGGCCTTGATGCGCTTCATCGTGAACAACGATTCGCGCTCCATCTCTTCCAAGCGGAAGGCGATGAACGTCTTGACCTCGTCAAGCTCGGGCAGGACCTTGAATTCGAGAGCGTTGACACGGCGCTTGGTCTTCTCGACCTCGTCCAGGAGACGCTTGATGCTGGTCTCCAGTTCGGCAGCGGCGATGATCTTCTCGACCAAGGCCTCGTAAGCGGTGACCGCCTCATCGATGGCAGGGGAAGTGCCGACCAGACCGTAGCCACGCTCGGTGAGCTCACGGCGCACTTGGTCGGATTCGATCTTCGGGACACGGACACCCATGATGTTGTGTTCCCGGAGGGACACGGTCGGCGGGTTGCTGACGGTGTTGGCGATGCTGCGCACCGTCAATCCACCTTCGACGGCGCCTGCGAAGTTGATGGCCTCCTGGGCCTCACGGTACTGCGCAACAAGCTCGTTGCGCAGCGTCTTCACGCGGTCGATGATCTCGAAGATCTCGAACATCAGGCCATCCCGCTTCTTCTTCAAGAGGTTGTAACCACTCTTACTGAGCTGGATGCGACGCTTGACGTTGATCAGCTCGCTGCGGGTGGGTGTGACGTTTTGGGCCGCCATCCGATTGCCGCGACTAAGGGGTCGTGGATAAAGCTTCAGGCTGCCGCCAGGAGGGAAAAAAGCGGACACATTGGGCCACAATGCGCCACAACGCTGCCATAAACTTCTTTTCTGAACGCCAACTTGGACGATTGCTTATGCGAGTCTTCGAGCTCAACCGCAAACAAGTCCTGGGCGAAAACGCCTGGCCCCTCAAGGGGCTCCACGCCCGCGTGGATGTCGAGCTTGACTTCGGTGACGTTGAGGTTCCTCCGAAGGCCGCGCGCCGGATGGCATTGCTCGCCCTGCGCGAATTGCTGGAGAACGCGGAGGAGGAGGAACTGCAGACCTTGTCGCGCCCCATCCACCGCACAGCCGCGCAGCCCGACGAGGAGCGCGACGAAGACTCCCCCGCCAACGGCTGGGAGAAACCGGAGGAGCTCGACCTCCGCGTCGTCAAGAGCGCCCACCGCGTCATCCAAGAGGTCGCCAAGCGAGGCATGTCCGGCCGCGCCGTGCTGGCTGCCGACCTGGTCGGCGCCATCGGCCTCAGCGCCCCGACCCTGGGCCGCCTCCTGCGGGACGGAGAGCCCGCCAACAGCTACCTTTCCAACTACGTCATCGTGACTCCCCACGGCCGCACGAAGGCCCTGGACCTGACCCCTCACGGCCGCATGCTCGCCAGCAAGATCCGCGCCGGCGTCGTCCCCTCGTAGGGTCTTGGCGACCCCCCTGGGTTGAAGGCCGGGTTCAACGGTGTGCGGAAGCCCCCTTCTTTGCCAGCGAGCATTCCAGTCCATGGACTGCGATGAAGCCCGACAGCACGGCTTGACGACCGCCCCCTCTGCCCAGACCATCCTCTGCGTATTGGCCAAGAAGGGCCCATTGACGATGAAGGACCTGGCCGCCACATCCGGCTTGGCCCGCCGCACCGTCTACGGCGCCATCCGCCGCCTTTCAGAGATCGGCATCGTGCAGGGCCGCCCCAACCTGCGAGACACCCGCCAGACCCTGTTCTGGTTCACGGGTTGAAGCCACCATCCAACCAGGTGAACGGGGGACCTAAGTGCCTGCCAGGATACCAGGAGACATGGCCGAAACGGTCCAACAAACCCAACTCCTTGAGAAACTGACACCCCAAGCCCATTGGCTCCTGCGCTTTGCGCTGGCAGGGATCTTCCTGTACCACGGCCTGAGCAAGGTCTCCGGCGGCACACCGCCGGCCGAGATGCTGGACATGATGTTCATGGGCAGCGCAGGGCTGTTCTGGATCACCGCGTTGTTGGAATTGCTGGCAGGTGTCGCCATCGTCGCCGGCGGCAGCAACACCACGTGGGCCCCCATGGCCACCCGCATCGCCGGAGGCATCATCGCCTTCGTCATGATCGGCGCCATCGCCATCGTCCACGCCCCCAACGGCTGGAACTTCATGGCCATGGGCGCCGAGTTCCAGACCCTGACGGCCGCCGTCGGCCTGTACCTGGCCATCAAGGGCGCCTAAGTCGCGCCCGGACCCTTTTCCCCTTATTCCTTCGGAGGTGGCGTGCGACCCATCAGGATGAGTTGCCCCATCTCGGTCAAGGTGATGGCCAAGCGCCCAAAGGCGCCCCGCTGGATATCCACGAGGCCCATGTCTTCCAGACCCTTGCCTTCCCGGGTCGTGCGCAGGTGGTAACTGAGGAGGCTCTTCTCCACCCCACTCTCCTGTGCCAGATGGTTGAGGCTCTCGGCGTGGCCCCCCATGGCCTGGAGGCTCTCCATGATGCGGTACTTGGCCGGACTGATCATCTCGGCGTAACTGAACTTCAACACCGGCAAAGCGAAGGGGCCGTCTGCCGCGACCCCGATGGCGGGCACCCCGTGCACGAACGCAGCACTCAGGGCACTGCAGGTCTGCATCTTGTCCCCGCTGCTGACATTGACCACCATGTCGTCGTACGCCAAAGCATGCTCAGCGTGGATCTGACTGACCTGACGCATGGTGTCCATCAAGACCGCCCCATCATCCACGGGACGCATCTCCACATCCACCATGATGCCCCGGACCTTGTCCGCGATCTCCTGGGCATCCTTGGTGAACATGGACGTATGCATGAGGATGAGTTTCTTGACAGGATAGTCCCGGATGCCCAGCAGCACGGCCTCTTGGTCGTCCCCGACGGTGGCGATCATCAGCATGTTGCGCTTAGGCATAGAGGGCCATGCCCCACCCCCGACTTGAACCGGCCGGCGTGGGCATGCCCCGGTTCCACGAGAAACAGTCCTGGGCCACGCTTGATATACAACCTCCCAGTGGGCAGACTTGCCCTCCATCCCTGGCGTGGAGCCGAGCCATCGCTTGCGACGGCCCGACCTGCGTCTAACACGGGAGTCCCGGCTTCGGCCGGAACAAGACGGGTAGGAGAACCAAACATGGCACAAACCATTGAAGCAGTCGTCGACGGCGGCGCAGCATCCGCTGGCCCGCCCCTCGGCCCCGCGCTCGGCCCCGCCGGCGTCAACATCGGCGAGGTCATCGCCGCGATCAACACGAAGACCGCCGCCTACAAGGGCATGAAGGTCCCCGTCAAGGTCATCATCGACGACAAGAAGAACTTCGAGATCAAGGTCGGCACCCCCCCGGCCAGTCAGCTCATCAAGACCAAGGCCGGCCTCAAGTCGGGCAGCGG
>JBFGSX010000207.1:0-3850 GCA_041566495.1 Thermoplasmatota archaeon | reverse complement strand
CTGCCCCGAAGGCCCCCGCTGGTGCGGGGTCAAAGTGTGGAAGAACTTCGACGCGGGCCTTGGCAAGCCCAAGAGGCCGTACTGATGGTCTGCGGGGCTGAGGTGCGAAGCACCGGAAGCCGCGCGAATGATCGACCTTTTCGAAGGTCGTGGAAGAACTTCGACGCGGGCCTTGGCAAGCCAAAGCGTCCCTACTGATGTCAGCGCCCATCAACGTCCGCAGGCACCCCAATGCGGAACCGATCCCGGAGCCTGAAAGCCACCCGTGGCTCGACGAAGGCATCGCGGAATGGAATGCAGGGCGTCACTGGCACGCCCATGAGGCCTGGGAGCATTTGTGGCTCGGGCTCGAGGGAGATGACAAACTGTTCGTGCAGGGACTCATCATGGCCGCAGCCATGGTGCATCAGTACAAGCGGGGCGTTCTGCGGGGCGTAGAGAACCATCACGCCAACGTGCAGGTACGCCTACCACCTCATGCCCCGACCAAGTGGGGCATCGACGTGCAGGGACTGCTCACCTACCTCGATGACGTCCTGGCTGCGGCACAGGAAGGGCGCAGCATTTCGACGGACGTGCCGCTGCTTCGACAAGCCAAGCTTTGAAGCATGGGGCGGGATGGCCAACGAGGTTGAACGGCACCATCCAGGAGCGGTCGCGCATCGACATCGGCGATGCCTTCCCAGCGGTCGAGGTCATCCTCTTCACAGACCCCTACAGTAGCTGGTGCTGGGCGACTGAACCGGTCTGGTTGAGACTCAAGGAGACCTACGGCGGCCGCGTGCATTTCCGCACCGTCATGGGAGGCCTCGTCGAGTCCGGGGCACAGTTCTTCGATCCTCAGGGCCAGCGCCTTGCGTGGATCCGCCAACACCTGAGAGAAGTGTCAAAACGCAGTGGCCAACCCATCGACCCTGCGTTCTTGGACGGCATGGATGACTCCTTCTCCACGTGGCCCGCGTGCATCCACGTCAAGGCGGCACAGCTGCAAGGCGAAGATCTTGGCCACCGCATGTTGCGCCGCTTACGTCGTGCCATCATGATGGAGCACCGCCAAGGCAGCGACCCGGTCGTTGCGTCCGAAGCCGCCGCGGACGTGGAAGGCTTGGACCTGACCATGTGGCGGGGCGCCCTGGCTGACGGCACAGCACTGGGAGCATTCCTGGAAGACCGCAACACCTGCCAACGTTACGGCATCCATGGCTTTCCCACGTTCGTCATCCGGACCTCCAAAGAAGGCCGTGCGCCACGGGTCCTCACCGGCTACCGACCGTACCAAGAGATCGAGGATGCACTGAGAGGCCTTGCCCCTTGGCTGGAACCCCGTGATCCTCGCCCTGTCGTCGACCTGCTCTTCGATTGTGGGCCCATGACGACCCGGGAAGTGCAAGAGGTCGAAGGTGCCTCGCCACGAGAAGCCTTGGATGCCTTGGATGAACTGGTCGCCGAAGGCACCGTCGAGGCGAGTCCCATCGCGGGGGGCACCCTCTGGGCCTTGGCGGAAGCGCAAGCGTAGACGCGCCTCAAGCGCTGCGCTCGATCCGACGGGCCGGCACGCCTGCCCAGAATTCACCTGGCGGGACGTCCCGGTTCACCAGCGCCATGGCGCCGATCGTGGCGCCATCTCCGATCGTGACTCCAGGCAAGATCAATGCCTTGGCACCGATGCTGACGTCCCGGCCAATGGTGACCTTGCCCCGCTGGTAGTCCTGCACGGTGTAGCCATGGCACAAGACCGTGGCATCGTACCCGATGATGCTGTTGTCGCCGATGGTGATGTCCTGGGGGTACAGGATGTCAAGCGTCGCTTCGAATCCGAACGACACACGCTTGCCCACTGTGGCGCCCACCATCGTGTAGAAGAGGCGCTTGAGGCGCTGACTGGGGCTCAGGCGGGCGACCAAGATCCACCAAGTGTTCCAGAAGACGCGGAAGAACCCTACGTCACGGTAGACGTGCCACAAGCTGTTGTGGGGGCCGCTACTTGGGTGGACATCCACGGCAGGGTGAGGCACGATGCTGCACAGTGTTGCTTGCACAAGAATACAGATGCCTTGAAATGGCTCCTGTGGGGTCCTGGCACGTGGCCGGTCCCCCGCTGATCGAACTGCAAGGTCTCGTCAAAGATTACCGCAAGAACCGCGGCGTCGGGCCCTTGGATCTCCAGCTCCCCGAAGGCATCCATGGCTTGCTCGGCCCCAATGGCTCCGGCAAGACCACCCTCATCAAGACCCTACTTGGCTTCCACGGGCCCACCTCCGGGCGCGGCTACGTCCTTGGGCATGACATCGTCAAGGACCGCCTCAAGATCCGCCGCAAGATCGGTTTCATGGCCGAAAACGACGTGCTGGTCCCTGGTCTGACCCCGGTGCAATCGGTGCGTCTTGCCGCCGAGCTGTGCGGCTTGTCCGCTGCCCGCGCCCACGAAGCCGCCGCTGAGGCGATGCACGCCGTGCAGATGGGGGACGAACGCTACCACGCGCCCCAGCGTCTATCCACGGGTCAACGCCAGAAAGTGAAGCTGGCTGCTGCCTTGGTGCATGCACCCAAACTGCTGTTCCTGGATGAGCCCACCAATGGCCTTGACCCCAAGGGACGCTCCGCGTTGCTGGACCTCATCAGCGAAGTGAGCCAGGAGAAATCCATCTCCGTCATCCTCTCCACCCACATCCTACCGGATGTCGAGAAGGTCTGTGACGATGCGGTCGTCCTGCGAGAAGGTCGCCTGGTGGCCATCGAAGCCGTGGGGGGTCGTGCCGTGCGCATGTCTGGCACCGCGACGCTGTTCCAGGTCGACGTGATGGGGGACGCACAGCGCTTCATCGAAGCCTGTCGCCATGCCAAGCTGGAAGTCCAGCAATCCCAGACAGGCCTGATCGTCGTCGCCCCTAGCGCTGCGCGCGTCCTCGACGTGGCCCGCGCCACGCGCACACTCCTGAGCCGCATGGTCCCATCCACCGAAGGGGTCGAAGACGCCGTCTTGGTCCACCTGGAGGCCGCATGAGCGCCGAAGTCGAATCCCGACGTTTCCGCACCTGGGAGACGGGTGCGCAGAGCAACGTGGTGCGCAGTTGGTGGCTCCTGGTCAGGTACCAGTTCAATCGCTACATCCGCACGTGGTACGTCTACATGATCCTCATCTTGGGCATCTTCGGCGCCGTGCTGGGACTGTTCTTGATGTCGATCTTCGGAGGAGGATTCGGAGACCTGCCGACGGGCGCCGAACCGGACCTGATCCAAGAAGGCCCCATGGCGTTCATCGGCATCGCCATGATCCTGTTCGCACTGCTGATCACGGCCCCCAGCATCGCTGAAGACCTGCGGTTCAACGCCCAATTGTTCTACTTCAGCAAACCCTTGCGCGTGAGGGACTACATGCTGGGCAAGAACATGTTCAACTTCATCGGCATGGCCATCGTAGGCCTGGTGCCGGTCCTGATCCTCTCGGCGACCGTGCTGGTCACGGGCCCTGGCAACGAGAGCGCCATGCGCAGTTTCCTCATCGAACAAGGCGTGCAAGCCGAAGAGATCAATCAGATCATCGGCGCCTGGAAGTATAGTGGCGTCGACACGTGGGCCGACGCGTTCTACTTGGCATTCATGCCCGTGGCCGCCGTCGCCACCCTCGCCATCGGCCTCGTGGGCCTCACCATGATGGTCAGTTCCTTCACTCGCCGTGCTTGGCACGCCGCCGTTGGCACCGTCGTCATCGTCATGGGCTGGTCGGTCCTGGGGGCCGTCATCGCTGACGGCATCCAATCCTCCCGTGGCTTGCTCTTCTACCCCTTGGGCTGGGTCCAGGCGACCGTCTTCCTACCATTCCAACACCGCTTCCCACCGGAGTACTGCT
>JBFGSX010000206.1:0-3856 GCA_041566495.1 Thermoplasmatota archaeon | reverse complement strand
TTCGTGCCCGACGGCGGGGCGCCGCTGCACTCTGCGCCATCTTGGCTGCCGGCCTGGGTTGGCTCGCGTTCGAATGGCCCGTTGCTGGCTGGGTGCCCGTCGCTGCGACCCCGCTCCTGCCATTGCTGTCAGGGTTGTTCGGAGTGCCTACGCTGCTGTGGTCTATGCGCCAAGGCATGCCCCCACCCAGATCCCAAGAGCCAGCCGGGACGATGCCAATTGGGACCCACAGGGCCGGCTTGCGAGGGGTCGCTGTCGCCTCCCTCACCGCCGTCTTGCCAGGGTTGACGGCGGCGGTGGCCACAAGCCTTGCATTGCCAGGCCGGGACGTGGAGCCTCGCAGGGTGCTGGCGACCATGTCGGCTGTGAACACCGCTCACCTGTGCTTGGCATTGGCCGTCCTGTGGATGACGGGGCAGACCCGCAGCGGGCTCGCCATCGCGTGGACGGACCGCCACGATGTACTGCCCTGGACCGTCGTGCCGCCCCCGGACCTGATGGCGGTATTGGCGACATGCCTGATCGCGGGAGCCGCAGCGGTATGGGCCACGCCATTGATCGAACCTACGTACGAGCGGGTCTTGGCCAAGGGGCGTCCGGGGCATGCAGAGCGCTGGACCTTCGCCATGATCGTCACCTTGGTGGCCATCGTCACGGGATGGCCTGGGCTGTTGTTGTTGGCGGCAGCCACTTTCGTCGGGTGCCTGCCCCTGCGCCTAGGCACGGCCCGAGTCCATCTCGCCGCTGCTCTCTCCGTGCCGATCGCACTCAAGCTTGCAGGGTTGTGAGCGCCTGCCCTGCAGCCTCGGCAACATCGAGGCCGGCCTGCGCGGCCAGCACCAAGATGGCGGCCTCTGCGTGGAGCAAGCCACCCGCACGTGCCTGCAGTGCTTCCATGGCTTCCATGGTGGCCCCAAGGTCTTCCCCCCGTGCTGCGGCGACCTTGGGAAGCCAGGACGCGAACAGATCAGCGTCCTCCGCCGGCCCGGGCACGGGTGGCGCCCCGTCTGCCGCCGGCAGATTCTCTGGGTCGGGGCGGAAGCCCCGGCGGATCTCCACGTGCTTCGGGTCGAAGGTGAGTCGCAGATCGTCCCCTTCGATTTCTAAGAGGCCGGCAGCGGTGCAGGCTTCCACGTAGCGCCCGGCCAAGCCAGGTGTCATCCAGCCCAATTCGAGGCTCAGGACGTGGCGCCAACGGGTCGCGGGCATGGCCCGATGGCCTTCCCGACGGGCCACGAAAGCAAGTGCTGCCTGTGCCTCCATGGCCCGTGGACCAAGCAACGCGTTCAAGGCCCTTGGGGCCCTCGGCGGTCTTGCCCCAATGATGAAAGAATCCAATGCCGACCCAAATGGGGAAAAGACGGGCGGGCTGAGGGGCAACAATTTCGCGACGCAGCGTCATGCGGGATCCATGCGGTAACCTGCAACACGAGAACCCCTGTGGCAAGACCTATCTGCCTTGGAGACCCAAGGACAAAGCATGCGATTGGCTCTCGCCCTCATGGTGGTCTTGGCAGGCTGCGTCAGTTCTCCGGCCTCCGACGACGACCCCGATGCAGGCGAAGAACTGCCTCCCATGAATTTCGTCACCGCTGGTGAGGGGACCATCGTGATCAGCGCCGGCGGCTTGTCTGCCTCCCAAGGTGGCGGCGACGTCGTCGTGGAAGAGGGCGCGCGCCTGTTGTACGTCGAGTGGGCATGGGATGACCCCGTGGTCGACCTGGACGGCGCCTTGAGCAGTCCGAGTGCCGGCGACACGGAGGGCGTGGCCAACATCGACCACACGGCACCTGGCGGCGCCCCGGGCGCTCCAGACTCCCCCCATGGCCTGGCCATCAGCACCCCAGAAGTGGGTACCTGGCGGGTCAGCATGACGGCGAACGCGGCCGCCAACACGGAATACCGCTACGCTGCCACGGTATTCTTCGACACAGACGCTGTCCCAGAAGGGTATTCGGCGCTCTGAAGCCCGCCATGGGCCCTGGCAGCTGCGACCGACGCGCTCAAATAGGAATCCTATGTCGGCCGAAATCGCGCCACACGCGGGAATAGTGTAGTGGTATCACCGTGCCTTGCCAAGGCACGAACTCGGGTTCAAATCCCGGTTCCCGCACTGAGGGTCTTGCGCACCCTCTGGACCCCTTCGGGTCCCCATCATCCGCGGGAATAGTGTAGTGGTATCACCGTGCCTTGCCAAGGCACGAACTCGGGTTCAAATCCCGGTTCCCGCACTCGTCGCCGTGCTCCTCGCATGGCCACCGGTCTTTGACATCGACTCCATCGGGAGCCTCGTTCTCGTGAAGGCAATCGGGGCCGCCGAGCCACAGCATGCCGGCGCCGCAGCCCTCGCGCGCTTGACCTGTGACACCCCCCTCCCGGGTCCCGCGTGTTGGACCCCTTGAGGTCCGACGTGCCGAGGAGATCTGTAGGGGCCTGCACTATCGGGCTGCCCCGTGCGGCGCTTTCAGCGGCCACTTGTAGGGGCTGATTCCGCTTCGACGCGCTTGGCCTTGACCGTATCAGCGATGGATTGGAACTCCAAGATGGCCCTGGTCCCTTGGCCGATGCCGTCGCTCTCCACCACCAGCCGGCCCCCTTGGGCAGCCATGAGGCCCGCGACGATGTGCAAGCCAAGACCGGCGCCGAGTTGGGTGAATTCGGAGCGGTCGTGGACCTGCACGAACGGACGTCCCAGTTCCGGGATGCGGGCCGGGTCAATCCCCCGCCCTTCATCTTCGATGATGACCCGCGCAGGGGGACCGGCTTCGACGATGACCCTAACCACGGAATCCTCCGCGCTGAACTTGACGGCGTTCTCCAACAAATGGACCAGGCAATCCGTGACGGTCTTCTGATCTGCTTCGACAGTCACCTCGGCGCCGGCCACATCGATGCGCCGATGGGGTGCCTGGCTGCGCCACCCATCGACCCCGTCGCGGACCGTGGCCGCAAGGGCGATCGGTTGGATATCGAGCCCGATGTGGCCTGCATCCACGTCAGCAGAGGCGACGAGTGATGATGCGAACCTCGCCAACTTGTCGATGTTGCGCTCGACGCTCTGGGCGGCCCGCTGCACCTTCGGGTCTTCGTTGCCCGCCAGGGCCTTCTTGAGCAGATGGAACTGGATCTGCAGAGGCGTCATGGGCGTGGCCAGCTCGTGGGCCGCTGCGTTGATGAAGTCCCGGCGGAACTCCTCCAGGGCGGCCAGACGCCGGATCTCGCCTGCTTGGGATAGGGCACGGATCTCGGCCTCGAGCATCTTGCGCTCAAAGCGACGCCGTTCCGAGAACGGGAACAACAGGCATTCTGTGCAGCTTTCCATCCGCCTCGCGTTGACCAATACCGCTGCACGCTCCGTTGCAGTGCGCAATTCGAGGGCCAAATCCCATGCATGCCCTTGCTGTTCCAGTAAGGGCTCGACGGTGACCATCCAGTACACCATGGAACCGGGGGCCAACACGTCGCCAAGGGGCTGGCCAATGAATTGATTCAGGGGCCGCCCACACCACTGCGCCACGGACTCACTGGCCTCCTCGATGACCTGGTCAGGT
Organism: Thermoplasmatota archaeon; assembly: GCA_041566495.1. Taxonomy (GTDB): domain Archaea; phylum Thermoplasmatota; class E2; order JACPAO01; family JAHFTW01; genus JBFGSX01. The sequence goes on along the minus strand of JBFGSX010000206.1, from coordinate 305 downwards.
CCAATCCGGAGCCATCCGCAATTGAGCTTCGACCATGGATCGGCGATATCGCCGGACATCCCTTAGACCTGGGAAATGAACTCGCGGATCACGGCCGTCGTCTCGTCTGGGTTGGTCATGTGGGGCGCGTGGCCGTTCGAATCAATGGTGACCAACTTGCTGCCCGGCATCAGCGCGGCGACGTCGCTGATCATGCTGGTCAACGGCTTCTGGTTCGTGATGATGGTCATGGCCCAGATCAAGGCCGGCGGTGGGGGTGGAGGAATCTTCGGCGGCTTCGGCGGCGAGCTGATCGTTCGCTTCGG
>JBFGSX010000205.1:0-3882 GCA_041566495.1 Thermoplasmatota archaeon | reverse complement strand
TGGCACGGGATTCATGAAGTGCATGCCGATGAACTGGGTCGGGCGCTTGGTGGCCGCACCGAGTTGGGTGATGGGGATGCTGCTGGTGTTGCTGGCGAAGATGGCGGAAGGCTTGACGATGCCATCCAAGGAGCTCCAGAGCTTGGTCTTGATGTCGAGGTTCTCGATGATGGCCTCGATGACGAGGTCACAGTCCGCCAAGGCGCCGTTGTCGGTGCTGATGCTGAGCCGTCCAAGGGTCGCGTCAGCGTCGCTTTGGCTCATCTTCTCTTTTTGGACGAACTTGCCGATCGACGCTTGGATGCTCGCCAGACCCTTGTCCACGAACTCCTGCTTGATGTCGACCATGACGACTTCGTAACCTGCCGCAGCGGCGACTTGGGCGATGCCGTTTCCCATCTGGCCGGCGCCCACGACGCCGATCTTCGAGATTGCCATGGCGCTGCCATGCCGGCGTCGGTTCAAAAGCAGGGGTCATCACGGGACGCCCTCTGGCCCTCTCGCCTTGATGCGCCCAACCGGAGCTCAGGGCGGCTCCAAGGCTCTAAGCGGCTCGCAAAGAGACTCAGGATTCGTGCAACAGAATGCAGAAGCCCCGGCGTGGCTGGCCCAAGCGGCGTTGGTCATCCTCGAGGGCGCGCCCACTCAGACTGCGTTGTTGGATCGGGACGGCAAGGTGCTCCACGTCAACGCAGCATGGGAGCGCTTTTCCAACGAGAACGGGGGCGACCCGCGGCGCACGGGGACCGGGCAGAATTACTTGCACGCTTGCCGCTTGGCGGGAGACGATGGCGGCGATGCATACAACGCCATCAAAGCGGTCCTCGATGGCAACGACGCCATGCGGACAGTGGAGTATCCATGCCACTCGCCCAAGGAGAAGCGCTGGTTCCGCCTTCGCTGCATTCGGGTCGATGCCCCACCGGTCGCCGCAGCGGTGGTCCACGACGACCTGACGGACCATTACTTGGCAGGCGAAGCCCGACGCAGCCTGGACAGGGAAGTGGCCCGGGTGCGTGCCCTGGAACAGGAAGAGAGGCGGACCACTCGTGCCCTCAATACGATCAGCCACAAACTACGGACGCCCTTGACACCGGTAAGGTTGCAGGTGGCGACGCTGGGACGAAAGGACCTGCCTGAGAGCGTTGCTGCCTTGGTGGAGAAGATGCGGGCGAACACCGAGCGATTGGTGGACGCCGTGGACGAGGCCGTCAAGGCCATCGAACTCCAGTTTGCACCATTGAAGGCGGACCCGTTGCATGCCATCCAGGCAGGCAAACGGTTGCGCTCCTTGTTGGAAGACGAAGCGGTGTTGAACAATGTCAGTTGGCACTTCCATGCCGGCAGGGACGTGTTGGTCGACTTGCCCCTGGTGGCAGCTCCGGTCGCAGAGTTGCTTCGCAGTGCCAAGGCACTGGACCCGGAAGGCCATGCGGAACTGGATGTGGACTTCGACGAACGCACCCGGTTGACGATACGGCACCATGGCCATGCGCCGACCCAGGGTGAGCCTGCGGAGGATGGTGGAGATGCTGGCCGTGGCTTGGCCATCTACATGTGCCGGGCGGTGGCCCGTCTGCACGGCGGGAGCTTCAAGGTCTCGAGCGACAAGGGCGAAGTGTCGTACCTACTCGATCTGCCAGCCGATCCGCCCAAGCCGACGGCTTGACGGCTCAGTACTCGCCTTCTTCACCTGGCCGCGGAACGACATCCGGTCGCGGCAGGCCACTGCCAAAGGCCAGCATGAGGACCAGGACGCCGAGTCCGACGACGATCATGCCGAACGTCGTGATGCCGGATGCCAGGAGCCAGATGCCCGCAGCGGCCGTGATGATGGCCACTGGTAGTCCAGCAAGCAATAGGTTCCAGTCCACGAGCCTACAGGCGGCCCTAGACACTTGGTCGTTGTGCCGTCACACCAGCAGCCGTTCGCGGCGGAATCCAGCGAACGCCAGGATGGGCACGACCACGACCCAGAGGACCCCGATGAGCGCGGCGATGACCAGCACGCCGATGGTGAAGGCTGGGGACGAGGAGCCGATGGAGAAGGTGAGGCTGGGGAGCATGAAGAACGGGATCATGACGTAGCCCATTTTCTGCCCGGCATCCTTGACGGTCTTCGCGCGGGTCGAGAAGAGGAAAGCAAAGCAAGTGACCCCGAAGGCCGGCAGGATGGGGGCGATGAGGCCGATCGGGATGGTGAGGAGGCCCCATAGCAAGCCGTATTGGGCGTACAGGATGATGAGCATGATCCAGACGGCGATGGCTCCTAGCAGACTGGTCAGCACGGAGACAGCGAGGATCGCGGTGGTCTTACCCCAGAGGATGGCCTTGTCGCTGAGGGGGCCGGCCAGCAGGGTCTGCAGCGTGTGACGTTCCCGTTCCCCGGCGATCGCGTCGACCCCCAGGTTCATGGGGATGAGCGTGGCGGAGAACGCTGCGCCAGCAAGGCCAGCCAGCAATGAGACCGCGACCATGACGTGCACACTTCCGCCCGGCGCACTGCCCAGTTCATGCATCGTCAGGCCGACACCGAGGGCAGCGCCGGCTCCGAACAGGATGGCCATGATGGCGGAGGCGATGACAGTGCCGCTCCACTTCCCCGCGGGGCGGACGTGTTCTTTGAACTCTTTGCGCGCCAAGGATTGCCAGGTCATGGGGCCTCCATGAGGGCGATGAATTCGTCTTCAAGCGTGGAACGGAGGCGTTCGACCCCTTCAATGGCGACCCCAGCCCGGACCAGGCTGGCCACGATCGGGGCGGCGGGTGCATCGTCGTGCAGGTCGAGCCGGATGCCGTCGGGGGTCGAGACGACGGAGGCCACTTCCCGCCGGCGGCGGAGGCTGGCCAATACTTTGGCATCGAAGCCGTTGCCTGCGATGCGGAGTTGTGGCGCATCCCCGGCAAGGCTCCCGGGTGGGCCCTGTGCGACGACGCTTCCTTGGCGCAGGACGGCGACTTCGTCGCACATGGCTTCCGCTTCCTGCATGTTGTGGGTGGTCAGGAAGACGGTCGTGCCGGTGTCTTGGGTGACGGCCTTGAGGAATTCCCGCAGATCTGCGGCGACCTTGGGATCGAAGCCGCTTGTGGGTTCGTCCAAGAACACCAGTTCGGGGCCCGTCAGGAACGCGCGCAACACGCCGAGGCGGCGCTTCATGCCCCGACTCCAGTTGCCTGCGGGTTCATGGGCGCGGTCTGTCCAGCCGGCGCTCGCAAGTACCTCGTCGGCACGGCGAGATGCTTCGGCGGGGTCGAATCCGAATTGCCGCGCATGGTAGCTCAGGTTGTCGTGGACGGAGAGCCGTTCGTAGATGCCGTCGTGTTCGAGCAGCACGCCGCAACGGCGACGGATGTCGTGGCCTTGGCGACGCACGTCCAGATCAAGGACCCGCGCAGTACCGGCGTCGGGGGGTAGGATTCCTAGCAACATGTGCAGGGTCGTGGTCTTGCCTGCACCGTTGGGGCCCAGGTAGCCGAAGACCTTGCCTCGGGGAACGTCCAGATCGAGACCGTTGACGGCGTGCACGTTGCCGAACGCGCGGGCCAATCCTCGGACCTGGATGGCCGGGGGCATCTTAGACCGTGATGGCCATGCTGACGGCGTTGCCGCCGCCGAGGCAGAGCGTCGCGATTCCCTTGCCGCCGCCGCGTGCTTGCAGGGCGTGCATCAGGGTGACGAGGACCCGGGCACCGCTGGCACCGATGGGGTGGCCAAGGGCGACGGCGCCGCCGTGGATGTTGAACTTCTCAGCCGGGATGTCGAGGCCCTTGACGACGGCGCAACTGGCGCTTGCGAACGCTTCGTTGTGCTCGAAGAGGTCGTAGTCGTCGACCGTGGTGCCGGTGGCGGCGAGGAGGTTCTTGACGGAGAGGATGGGGGCT
>JBFGSX010000204.1:0-3884 GCA_041566495.1 Thermoplasmatota archaeon | reverse complement strand
TTCTTCGAGACCGCCGACTACGGCGTGCGCGACTTCAACGACTGCACGGACCCCGAGGTGGTCGAGACCTGCACCGTGAGCCAGCACAAGGGCTTCGACTTCTCCCTGTTCGCCGGCGTCGCCATGGTCGGCGCCCTGTTCGCTTACGACGGCTGGACCAACGTCGTCCGCGTCGGCTCGGAACTGAAGAACCCCGGCAAGAACATCCCCCGCGCCATGTTGTTCGGCCTGCTCGCCGTCATGGTGCTCTACATCGCCATCACGCTCGGCTACCTCAATGTCCTGGGCTACCAAGGCCTCGCCGACGCCAGTGTCGCCGGACTCAACGACAACCCCAAGACCGTCGCGACGAACACAGCCGACGCACTTCTGGGGGGAGGTGGAGGGGGCCTCGTGGCTATCATGATCCTGGTCAGCGTGTTCGGTGGCCTCAACGGCATCACCCTCAGTGGCCCGCGCATCTACTTCGCCATGAGCCGGGACCGCATCTTCCCCCGCATCTTCGAACGCCTCAGCCGCCACCATACTCCCGGCTGGGCCATTCTGTTCCAAGCACTCCTGGCCTCCGTGTTCCTTGCGCTCTTCGACTTCGAGGCCCTCACAGACAACGTGGTGTTCATCTCGTTCTTCTTCTACGGACTCAGCGCCGTGGGTCTCCTGGTGCTGCGCAAGACCCACCCGGACCTGCCCCGCCCGTACAAGGTGCCGCTGTACCCCTGGCTCCCTCTGGCCTACGTCATCGTCGCCTGGTCCTTTGTGGCCTACCTCATCGTGGACCAGATCGAAGCGGTCCGCTCCTCCGCAGGCGGCATCGACGTACAGGACCTGAACCGTGTCTTCTCGTTCCTCATCGTCCTGTCCGGTCTGCCCATCTTCTTCTACTACCGCAAGAAGGCCATGCAGGAAGCGGAACGCACCGGCCAACTGCCGCCCCCGCCGCTGTTTGGTCCCGACCCCTACGCCGAGGAACGCCTCGACTGAGTTGGATGATGGGGTAACACCACGAAACCCTGAACCCGCTCAGGCAAATCGAGCCAGTGATGATGCGAAGCATTCTCGTCGGACTCGTCCTGGTATCGACCGTCTCCCTGGGCCTCGTGGCCACTCCGGAAGCAGAAGCCGTCGGCATCTGCACCGTGGGTGACGTGTACAACAACATGCACGAACCCTGCGACGGCATCGTGTGCTACGGCTACTCCAACGGCCACTGGCACACCTGCGTGCAGATCCGCACCAACCCAACACCGTAGGTCCCTCGGCCTGCCTTCCCCCCTTTCTTCTTGCAAAGGATTCAACCGTCCTTTCCCAGGTGTCTGCTCGTGGCTTCCCCCGAACGCATGGCCCTGCAACTCGCCGACGTGGCCCGCGATGCGTGGGAAGACGCGCGCCACGAGACCGATCTCTACCGAGTCGTCGCCATGGGCGCCGATGGCACACCCACGGCCCGCATCGACCAAGTCCTCGACGATGCCATCCTGGCCGCCGCCAAGGACATCGGACTCAGCGTCATCAGCGAAGAAAGCGGCCGCACCGGGGACGAAGGCCCATGGGCATACGTCGATCCCTTGGACGGGAGTCGCAACGCTGCGCGAGGCATCCCGTTCTTCTGCACCAGCATCGCCATCGCAGAGACCCCCGACGCCGCCGGCCTTCGCGCTGGCGTCGTGCGCAACCTCGTCGGAGGAGAGACCCTGCACGCCGGAGATGGGCCGCTCCACGTCGACGGGCGGGTCGCCGACCTCCCCGCGTGGAACCCCGACGAAGTGATGGTGGCCGTGATCGCCGACAGCGCCGAGGACGAGATCAAAGCCGAACAAGGACGCCGTGGGCACCACTTGCGCGACTTCGGATCTGCCGCCCTGGAGATGGCCTACGTCGCCGTGGGTCGACTCGATGCCTTCTTGGTCCGTCGGCCCTGGCTCAGGAATATCGACATCGCAGCCGGCATCCACCTCGTCCAGCAAGCAGGGGGCATCTGCATCACCCCGGAGGGTGGTCCGCTCCAACTCGGGCTTGACGTCCGTGACCCCCTCGCCATCGTCGCCGCCCGCAGCCAATCTGCCTTGGAGGCAGTGCAATGAAGTGGGGCGTCGTCGGAAAAGGTGGCATCCCCCACGTCCAGAAAGAGGCCGACGAACTCATCAGGCTCCTGCTGGCCCGCGACCAATCCGTCGTCGTCGACGCAGAACTGACGCCTCCGGCGGGCGTCGAAGCGATGGCCATCCGCGACATGGATGTGGACCTCATCCTGACCGTCGGCGGCGACGGCACTATCCTCCACGCCCAACATCACCACCATGCCCCTGTCTTCGGGGTCAACTGCGGCGCCATCGGTTTCTTGGCTGAAGTGGAACCCCCGATGGCCGAGCAAGCCCTGGACCGCATCATCGCAGGGGACTACCGGGTCGAAGAACGCAACAAACTCGCCACGACCCTAGACGGCAAGCGACTCGATGACGCGGTCAATGAAGTGACCCTGCAGACCAGCCGCATCGCCAAACTGATCCGCTTCGAGGTCCACGTGGATGGCGAATTGCTTGACATCTTCCGCGGCGATGGCATCATCGTCAGCACCCCCACGGGCTCCACCGGTTACGCCATGAGCGTCGGCGGCCCCCTGATGCATCCCTCCGTCATGGGCCTCGTCTTGGCCCCCATCGCCCCGTTCAAGCTCTCCGCACGGCCATGGGTGGTCCCGGCATCGGCCACGGTGGAACTGAAACTCCTCGAACGAGACAGTGCCCAAGGGCTGCAGCAAGCCCGCGCCGTGGTCGACGGTCAGATCGGCCACGACGTCGCCACCGGCGCCACGCTCACCATGAAATGCAGTGACCAGACCGCCAAGTTCGTCCGTCTTAGCTCCGGCTTCTACGAACGCGTCCGTACCAAACTCACACGCTGATGGGATTGTTCGGCCGTAAGAAAGGCAAATGGCGCGAGATCCGCCAAGGCTACCAGAGCTTGCCCCGCGATCAATGGACCGACGACGAAGAGGCCCATTGGTGGTCTCATTGCAGTGAAGAAGAATACTGGGCCGAATGGGAGCGCTGGAGCCGGGAGACCGTCGAGCATCCCCACATCAAGAAGATCAAACGAGGCCTCCTGGAGATGGCCCGTGAAGCCGCGGCCGCCACAGACGCGGATTCGCCGGCGGAGTTCGCTTGCCTTCTCGAAGTGATCGGGGACACCGTGACGGAACTGGTCCTTCTGCCCGGGACCGTCGCCGGCGACGAGCATGCGATCTTCAATCTCTGGATGGCGCCCGTGGACGCATCGGTCAGGGGGAGCCTCCACAGCCACCCGGACGAACACCCTTACCCGAGCGATGCCGATTTCGAATTGTTCGACAAGTACGGGGAGATCCACCTCATCCTGTGCCGCCCCTACGGCCCTGGCGACTGGAGGTCGTACGCGCACGACGGCACCCCCGTCCACCTCGAAGTCGTCGACTAGGCGCCTGGGTGCCTGCATAGGCTGGCCGCATGGGAACGGCACGGTCAAACCCCGGGCCAGGGCTGGCACGTCGTGGTCAGCATCGACTGGATCCTCGCGGGCGCCGTCCCCATCGCCATCGCTTGGCTGCTGTGGCGGATCCAGGCTGCCTCCGTCAACCAACTCCTACGGGGTGGTATGTACAAGTTGGTGCGCTACCAACGCAAGACCTACGCCGTCGTCAGCTGGCTCGGTGTCCTGGTCCATGAACTGAGCCATGCCGTCTTTCTGTTGCTTGGTGGCCATGGCATCAGGCGGATCCGTGTGGGTGTGGACGCAGGGCACGTCAGGCCACGCCAGGTCCGCAAGGGTCCCCTGGGGACATTGACGTTCATCGCGGCCGCCTTGGCCCCCATGGTGACCGTGCCTGCGGCCGTCGCGGGCCTGCTGAT
>JBFGSX010000203.1:0-3885 GCA_041566495.1 Thermoplasmatota archaeon | reverse complement strand
TTGGGCCATCCACATCCCACGACGCATCGACGTGACAAAACGTTGGCCTATCCGGCCGCCGTCCGCGGCCTGGTTTGAGGGTTTGGAGGGCGTAATGTACGTTCATGCGCAACCTCTTGGGGTCAACGCCAAATACGCCTCGCCAGCATGCTCGTCTCGTGGCCCAGTCCGCTAGCCCGGTGCATCTGCATCATGGCTAGTGACGACTCGGTGCCGCGTTTGACGTGGGGTTTCCCATGAGGGCCTTGAAGATCGCGATTCCAAACAAAGGTAGGTTGGCCGACGATGCCACGAACGTGCTGAAGCGCGCGGGCATCCATCTGCACGGCTCCAGTGAGCGCAAGCTCTTTGCCAGTGCCCTCGGGGGTCGTATCCAGGTCCTGTTCCTGCGTGCCCAAGACATTCCCGCAATGGTCGCCGACGGCACCGTGGACGGAGGCATCACGGGCTTGGATGTCATCCAGGAATCCGGTGCCCATGTCATCGATCGGTTGGACCTTGGCTTTGGCCGCTGCAGGCTCGTCGCGGCGGTCCCCATGGGCCACCCGGCGCAGGCCCCGGAGGAACTTCCCGACGGCACCCGGATCGCCACGAGTTTCCCCGAGCTCACCCGCAGCTACTTCGAGGCTCTTGGGAAATCCATCAAGATCACTGAGGTCAGCGGGGCTTGCGAAGTCACCCCCGCACTCGGCGTGGCGGACGCCATCACCGACCTCACATCCAGCGGCAGCACGCTGGTCATGAACCACTTGCGCGAGATCGGACTCATCCTACAATCCACGTGCCGCTTCATCGCCTGCCCGACCCTGGACGAAGACCAGGCCGACGAACTGGACCGGGTCGTCTTCGCGCTGCAATCCGTGGTGGCCGCTGAAGGCAAACGCTACCTCATGGCAGACCTGCCCCGCAGCGCCCTGCCCGAAGTCCGGGAATTCCTGCCAGGCATCGCCGGCCCCACGGTCGTCGAAATCGCGGGCGACCCAGACACCGTTGCCATCCAGGTCGTCGTCGATGACACAGAGATCTTCGATGCGGTGCACCGGCTGCAACAGATCGGCGCACACGGCGTGCTGGTGCTTCCCATCGAGAGGCTCGTTCCGTGAAGCCACAACGGCTTGCCGACATTGACGCGGATCGGTTCCACCAGCGGGCACAACAAGTGCCCCCGGAGATCACGGAAGCCGCGTGGCGCATCATCGAAGAAGTCCGCACCGGAGGCGACGAAGCCTTGGCGGACCTCACCGAGCAACTGGACGGCGTCCGCCGCGATAGCCCCTGGCTCGGCGACGAGACCTGGGCCACGTTGGCCGCACAGTGCCCTGTCGACGTGCAAGCCGCCATCGAGGGCAACCTGGGTCGCATCCGGAGCTTCCACCAGCGACAAGCCGGCGTCGAAGACCGCTACGAGGTCGTGCCCGGTGTCACCCTGGGCCGCCGCCCGGTGCCGTACCGCAGTGTCGCTTGCTACGTCCCGGGTGGACGGGCATCCTATCCAAGCACGGTCCTCATGACCGTCGCGCCTGCCGCCATCGCGGGCGTCGAGGACATCATCGTCGTCACGCCCCCGCAAGCCGATGGCGCCATCGATGCAGCCGTCGCCTACGCTGCCAAGGCCGCCGGAGCCACTCGCATCCTTCTCGCCGGCGGTGCCCAAGCGATCGCCGCCGTCGTACTGGGAACCGAAGCCATCGCGCCGGTGGCCACGGTGGTCGGCCCAGGCAACGCCTACGTCACCGCAGCCAAACAGATCCTCAGCGACCGGGTCCGCATCGATAGCCCCGCCGGCCCCAGCGAACTCCTCGTCCTCGCAGATGCCACCGCAGACGCCGAACACGTGGCGCTCGACATGTTGGCGCAAGCAGAACACGATCCTGACGCGCAGGTCATCCTCGTCACCGACGACGGCGCCTTGGCGGATGCCGTGGGTGCAGCCCTCGAACGCCTCGTGCCCTTGCAAGCACGCAAAGACATCATCGGGGCCAGCCTCAGGGACCATGGCGCCATCCTCGTCGCCGACGACTGGGACGCAGCCGTCGCCTTTGCCGATGGCTACGCGGCGGAACACCTGGAGATCATCAGCCAGGACCCCCACGCCGACTTGGCCCGCATCCGTGATGCCGGCAGTGTCTTTCTTGGTCCATGGGCACCCGTGAGTCTGGGCGACTACGGCAGTGGCACCAACCACGTCCTGCCCACCATGGGCTTTGCCCGCCTCACCGGCGGCCTCAGCGTCGACCAATTCCAGAAGTGGATGACGTGGCAAGAAGCGACCCCCGCAGGCCTCGCCACCATCGCTGACGATGTCACCTGCCTCGCGGAAGCAGAAGGGCTGCATGCTCACGCCCAAGCGGTCCGGGGGCGGCTATGAACCGCGCCGAGAAGGCCCTCGCCTGGACGCCTCCACACCTGCGCGGGCTGAAGCCCTACTACAAGGCACCCGTCGAGGACTCCCCCCTGCGCTTGGACCAGAACACCAACCTGCACGGACGCAACCCCGCTCTCGACCGGGTGGACGCCACGGCACTCTCGGCAGTGGATTACCCCAGCCGCGACGGGGACGAACTCATGCAGGCCCTCGCGCACTGGCATGGCCTCAGCCCAGACAATTTCCTTGCCGCCAATGGCAGCGACGAAGCCCTGGACATCCTCACCAAGGCGTTCACAGACCGGGGCGACGTGCTCGCCACCCCGTGCCCAGTTACTCCCTGTACCCTTTCTATGCCACATTGCAGGAACTCCGACTGGCACAAGTGCCCCTGCGTGGCGGCTTCCGCCTCGACGTCGAAGCTTTGCTTGCCACCAAGGCGCAAATCACCATCGTCGCCTCCCCCAACAACCCCACGGGGATCCGCTACCCGATCGGTGAACTGGAACGCCTGATCACCGAATCCGAAGGCATCGTGGTCATTGATGAAGCCTACATCGAGTACGCAGGCCTGCAACACAGCCTGCTACCCCGGATCGAGGAATACGACAACCTGGTCATCATGCGGACCTTCAGCAAGGCCTACGGACTGGCCGCGCTCCGCATCGGCTACCTCGCGGCCAACAAGGACCTCATGGCCCGGCTGCGCCTCGTCAAGCCCCCCTTCAACCTCAACCTGTACTCGGAGCGCGTCGCCGCTGCTGCGTTGGATGAACAGGAATGGGTCGATGCAGGGGTCTCCATCGTGGGCCAAGAGCGAGAACGCCTCGCTGCTGCACTCAAGCGCCTCGGCTACGACATCACCCCAAGCGATGCCAACTTCATCCTCGCCCGGGGCCACCGACCCCCAGCCGAGACCGTGGAAGGCCTGCGACGCCAAGGGATCCTCATCCGGTATTTCCCCGGGACAGCCGGCCTAGACGAACACTTCCGTATCAGCATCGGAGAACCCGAGCACACGGACCGCACCATCGCAGCCCTGGAGGCCCTATGATCTGGACGCTCTTCGACTACGGCGTCGGTAACCTCCACAGCCTCCGCAAAGCCGTGGAAGCCCAAGGACGCCAAGTCAAGGTCACGTCGGACCCGGCCGACCTCACCGCCGCCGAAGCGATCCTGTTGCCCGGCGTGGGTGCCTTCGGGGCCGTGATGGACGCCCTTGCGCCCGCAGCCGAGGCCTTGCGGGCCCACCACGCCGCCGGGCGCCCCATGCTAGGTGTCTGCATCGGCATGCAGGTGCTGTACGAAGGCAGCGCCGAGACCCCGGGCACGCCAGGGCTGGGCATCGCTCAAGGCATGGTGGAGCGGCTCCCGGCAGACGCCGGCAAAGTGCCCCACATGGGTTGGAACACCCTCGCCCACGAATCCAGCACAGACGCAGCGCTCCAGGATGCCCTTCGAGATGCCGGGCACGTGTACTACGTCCATTCCTACGCTGCGCCGGTCACATCGGATGCTAT
>JBFGSX010000202.1:0-3891 GCA_041566495.1 Thermoplasmatota archaeon | reverse complement strand
GCGGACCTTTTTCGTGCGATCTTCCGCCCTGAACTCGACGGCCGCGCCATCGACGTCGACCCAGTCTCGGCTCGGGTCGCTGCGGAGCCCGAAGACGGTGCCGACCTTGGCCAATTGGATACGGCGACCACCGGGGCCGCCCACGCGAAGCGTCAACGTGTGCAGCGTCTCATCGACGACGGTACCCGTCAGACCGACAATCCCAGCATCGTTGGCCTTGAGCACAACAGCCTCCATGCCGATGAACTCGCCTTTGCCAAGCTCACGGGCTTTGCCATGGAGACGAGGGACGGCACGCTTCACGATGGGACGACGAAGGCGTCTCGTTTAGCCGATGCGGGCCTGGAAGCCCATGCCATCCAGAATGCCCTTGACCTTCTTCGCGTGGTCGCCCTGCAACTCGATGTGCTCATCCTTGTAAGCGCCTCCACAGGCACACTTGGATTTCAGCACAGAGAGGATCTTCTTGGGATCCACCGAGCTATCGAAACCCGAGACAATGGTCATCAGTTTGCCGTACCGACGGGAATCCGTCGAGATCCGCAACTCCGACTGTTCCATCGCAATGGCATCGAAGTCGTCGAACTCGGCTAGTTCAGAAGGCAATCCTGCGGCGCTGAAGATATCACTCAAGGGCAATACGACATCAGTGTGGCCGCTTAGAAGGATTGCGGCGGGGGCCATCGTGGCCCCACGAAGGCAAAAAGGGGGAGGGGAAAGGAAAAGGGGGGTTCGCGGAGCGCTCAGTCGCTGCGGGCAGAGTAGCCCATCTTCTCCAGGACGACCTGCACCTTCTTGGCGTGGTCACCCTGCAGTTCGATGTGGCCTTCCTTGACGGTGCCACCGCAGGCGCACTTGCTCTTGAGCTCCGAGAGGAGCCGCTTGAGATCCACCGACGCATCCATGCCCGAAACGATCGTCATGAGCTTGCCGTAGCGACGAGCATCTGTGGAGATGCGCATCTCTTGCTGCTCCTTGGCGATGTCTTCGCAGACACAGATCTCTTCGGGTAGGCCGCAGCCGGTGCAGATCCCGCTCATTGGGCGAGCTCTTCCTCGCGGTTGATGGTCAAGATGCGAGCGATCTGACGGCGGATGGTGCGGATCTTGCCCGGGTTGGGCGTAGAACCGCCCATTGCCTGGACACCGCGTTCCTGCATCAGTTCGTGGCGCAGCTCGTTGAGGCGCGCAATGCGGTCCTCAAGACCCATTTCCCGGAGTTCCGTGGTGGACAGCATCAGCTGTCACCTCCAACGGTGAAGGACTTGCGTTCGCGGCGACCTTCGGCGGGCTTGTCAGCGGGTTTGTCACCCTCAGCAGCCTTGTCACCTTCGGCGGGCTTGTCACCCTCCGCAGGCGCGGCGACCTTCTCGACACCGGCAGCCTTGGCAGCGGTCTTGGCGGCCTTGGCGGCCTCCTCGCGCTCCTTCTCGCCGGGGGAGTAGATCTTGACCTCATCGGGGAGAACAGCGTCCTTGTGCATGATGCGGACGGTGCAGCCGATGATACCGAGCTTCTTCTTGCACTGCGAGTAACCGGAGTCCATCAGTTCGATGGCGGTCTCACCGCAGTACTTGACGTGGCCCGCGATGAACTTCTCGCGGCGTTTGCGCTGACCGGTCAACTTGCCGGCGATCTCGACGATGACACCCTGGGCGCCGGACTGCATGATGCGCTGCACCGTGCTGTGGCCGACGCGGCGGAAGTGCCAGCCGCGCTCCAGGCTCTCAGCGACCTTGGTCGCCATGATCTGGGCGTTGAGGGCAGGGTTGTCCGCCGGTTCTTCGACGCTGATCTGGGGGTTCTCGATGGCGAACTTGGCGCCGAGATCCTGGGTCAGCTGGTTGATGGTCACACCGCGGCGACCGATGACCATGCCGGGGCGTTCAGCGATGATGCTGACGCGGGTCCCGAGCGGGGTCCTCTGGATGTCAAGGCCACCGAAGCCGGCGCGCTCCGTCTCCTTGGAGACGAAATCCTTGACGAGCATGCGGTTGACGGCTTCTTTGATGAACTTGCGTTCGACGGCCATGTTATTCATCCTCCATTGCGGTGACGATCAGTTCGAGGTTGCACAAGCGGTCGAAGTGAGGCGTGGCGCGACCGTGGGCACGGGGCGTGTAGCCTTTCTTGACCTGACCTTGGTAAGCGGACGCGTGCGTGATGATGAGCGTGTCCGTGTCCAGGCCCTTGTATTCGGCGTTGGCCTCGGCGCTGCTCAGCACCTTCAGGAAGTGCTGGGCGACCTTCTTGGGGTACTTGCCGGGACCGAAGCCCTCACCGCGGCGGTGGGCGATCTTGCGCTTGCGCACAAGGAACGGCACCGGGGTCTTGAGTTCGGCCACTTCTTGCAGGAACTGCTTGGCGCGAGCGACAGGCATGCCCTTGATGGCGCGAGCGACGTTGCGACCGCTCTTGGGGGAGCAGGGCATATCGCGAGCGTATGCGCGGGCGGTCTTGGCGGGGTCGGAGACAGTGCTGTATTTCGTACTCATGTTTTCGACCTCACTTCAACGGAACGTGCTTGGAGCCACGCGTAGCACCGACACCGACACCCGAGTGGGCGCAGTACTTGGTGCTCGGCGCGAATTCGCCGAGTCGGTGCCCGATCATCTCCGGTTGGATGGTCACGGGAACGAAGTTCTGTCCGTCGTAGACGTTGACGATCTTGCCAACGAAGCGGGGAAGAACGGCCAGATGGCGGTAGTGCGTGCGCACGGAGTCGCCCTCGCCGGCTTCCTCGACCTTGTTCAGGAACTTCTTCTCGCCAGCGCTGACGCCGCGGCTGTAGGAGCGGCGCACCTTGCTGGGCAGAATGAGCAGGAGGTCGTCGAGGCTCATGGCCTTCAGTTCCTCGATGCTCTTGCCGCGGTAGGCGAACTCCTTCTTTTGGCGGGTCTCGATGCTGGCCTGTGCCTTGCGCTGGCGACGGCGTGCGGCGCCTGCGTTGCTGAATGCTTTCTTTTTGGCCATCTAAATCACCTCTTACCCGTCCGGCTGGGTGCGATCTTACCGACCTTACGGCCCGGCGGCGTACCACGGGCAACACTGGTGCGACCCGGGGTGTAGTTGTGAGCGCCACCACCGTGGGGGTGATCCACGGGGTTCATTGCAACACCACGGACGCGAGGCCAGCGAACGGCCCGGGTCTTCATGGCGTGGAATTTCTTACCGGCCTTCAAGAACGGCTTGTCACCGCGACCGCCGCCAGCTGCCAGGCCAATGGTGGCGCGGCACTTGGGGTTGAAGTCGCGGAACTTGCCGGAAGGCAGGCGGATCACGGTGCGCTTGGCATCGTGGCTGACGATCTCGGCGGCGTTGCCACCGGCGCGGCAGAACTGTCCGCCATCGTTGGGGCGGCCCTCGATGTTGTAGATCGGGGTACCCTCGGGGATCTTGCTGACAATGGTGACATTGCCGGGCTTGATCATGGTCTTGTCAGTGAAGACGACAGCGTCGCCGACGGCTTGGCCTTCGGCGGCGATCTGGAGGGTCTTCAGGCCGTCATCCATCTCGATGACTGCCAGAACGGTCGTGCGGCCCGGGCCGTGCATGAGCTTGGCGACTTTGCCAGTGCCGATGACACCCAGGGGGTAGCTGACCTTGCCCTTGTGCTTGTGGCTGGGGCTGGTCAGGCGGGGCGGTGCTGCACCGCGGCGCCTGCTCATCACTCGCTTACCCATCTTAGAACACTCCAATTCGCATGCCGATGTCCTCAGCCGACGTTTCGCCACCGAACTTCACGATGGCGCGCTTGCCCTGCTTGGTGATCCGGGTGTTGACCGTCTCGACTTCGCAGTCGAACAACTTCTCGATCGCGGCCTTGATCTGAGGCTTGGAGGCCTCACGGCGCACGATGAACTCGAGGCTGTTGTTCTTGTCCATGATCATC
>JBFGSX010000201.1:0-3935 GCA_041566495.1 Thermoplasmatota archaeon | reverse complement strand
CATCCATCGGGAGGGCTCCGTCGGTGTCGACCACGACGACGGGCACCGGGCTGGCGGTCTGTGCCGCGCCCACTTCGGAGCGCACCCAACCGGGGCCTCTCCAACGGGTCTGGCTGCGGCCGAACAGCACCAACTTTGCACCGCTCTCACGCACGATGCGAGGCAACACCGCGGGTAGGTCTCCGATCTCACTGACCGCGCGGGCCGGGACCCCCGCCTTCTGGGCCCGGTCGAGGTAAAAGTTCAACGCGGCCTGGGCGTCGTATGGGTTCATGGTCTGGGTGGCGGGGCGAGCATGCAACACCACCATCCGAGCACCTAGCTCGTCCACGAAGCGGATCACGCCCTCCGCCATTCCCTCCGCGGATTGCCTGCTCCGGGTGCAGACGAGGACCACGGGCTTGCTGCTCGCTTCCCCCTTCAGGAAATCAGGCGTCGGCGCGGCCGGCTCTAGGTCCTTCTCGTAGCTGATGGTGCGCTGTGGGTACGGGAAGTGGACTCCGTGCTCGTCGAAGCGCTCCTTGATGGCCCGCAACAGTTTGTCCCGCACCGCGGGTCGAAGTTGGGCGCGACTGATCCAGACTCGGAGCTCCAATTGGACGCCGTTGTCCGCCAATTCCTTGGCGCGCACATGGGGCTCAGGGTATGCCAAGACCCGGTCATCATGGCGGGCCGCCGCGAGCATCAAGGATTCAGCCAAGGGAATCGAGGAAGTGTAACTGATGCCGATGGGGATGTCCAAGCGGAACTTCGGGTGCTCCTGGTACGTGTAGTTCCACAGTTCGCGCGTGTCCAAGAGGCTGTTAGGGACGACCACCAGGTCCCCGTTGACGGTGAGGATGCGAGTGGACCGCAGGCCGATGGTCACCACGTCCCCCCAAGTCTCCCCGATGCGGATGCGGTCCCCGACCTCAAACGGTTTGTCCAAGGTCAACCCCACACCGGCAGCCAGGTTGGCCACGGTGTTCTGCAGGCCGAAACCTAGGGCCAGCGATACCACACCCAACGTCGCCAGCAAGGACAATGGTTCGATGTTGTACACCAGTCGCAAGGCCATGAACAGTGCCACCGACGCCGAGGTCAGCACCATCAACTTGCCCATCAGCAGTTGCCCACTGGTGGGAGCTACCCGCAAGGCCCGACTGTACAGGGCGCGGCCTGTGCGACCAATCAAGTAACCCACGATGACGATCAAGGCGAACAGCAACAGGTTCCACAGGACTTCTCCGAGACCTTCGGTACTGAACCAATCCGGCAGCGGGCGGAGCTCCGTCGTGTGGTTCGCCATCGCCAATCATACATCATTTTCCACGCTGATAAAGAGCAGGCTGCGGGGTGGTGGGTCAGAATCGGTGCTCCCGGAGGTGTTCTTGCCGTCGCCACCTTCAAGCAGGAGGCCAAACTGCGACCAACGTGGACCACGGACGGTGGGCGTAGCCATGCCCCTCATCATGGCAGATTCAGTCGCCAAAGGCTACGGCGGCACGCCCCTTTTCGAGGACGTGACATTCCAGGTCGAAGCAGGCGACAAGATCGCCCTCGTCGGCCCCAATGGCGCCGGAAAGAGCACGCTACTACGGCTCTTGGCCGGCCGAGAGAAGCCGGACCACGGGACCTTCCGGACCGGCTCCGTGCGCAGCCACTGGTTCGACCAGCACCCAGACATCCCCGCCGGGGCCACGGTCCGAGCCCTGCTCACCGCCAACAAGGCCGTACCCCCGGGGCTCCAGCAGGAGAAAGACGAGCTGGAATCCCGCATCGCGGACCCGGCCCTCTACGAGGAACCCGGTTACGAAGCGGTCCTAGAGCGCTACGCAGCCGTCGAGCGGGAGATCAGCCTCGCCACCGCCGCGGGCCCTGCAGAATCCGCCATCATGGCCGAGCTGGGTGTCCTTGACCTGGACCAACCCGCAGCCAGTCTGTCCGGCGGAGAGAAGACCCGGGTCTTCCTGGCCCGCACCTTGCAGGCCGTCAAGCCCGGCGACCTCGTGGTGCTCGACGAACCGACCAACCACTTGGACGTGGACTCCATCGAGTGGCTGGAAGACTGGATCAGCAAATTCGACGGCACCGTCCTCTTGGTCGCCCACGACCGGGCCTTCCTTGACAACGTCGCCACTCGCGTCTTCGAGATCGCCCACCAGAAGGTCACCTGCTATGTGGGCAACTACGAGGAGTACATCGTCGCCCGGGACGAGAACATCGAACGGGAGAAGCGTGAACACGCCAAAGCCGAGGAACGGGTCGCCGGCGCCAAGGCCACCGTTATGCAGTTCCGGAAGCAGATGCGCTTCGATGGCCAATACGCCAGTCGCATGAAGGCACTGGAGAAGTACAAGGCCGCCCTCAACAAGACCCCCGACCCCTTGCTGGAAAAACTGGGCTTTGGCCTCGAATTCGGGGCCATCCAGAAGACCAGCAACGAAATGATCCGCCTCACTGGCCTCACCAAGGCCTACAATGAACCGGTCCTCAAGGGACTCGACCTTGAACTCAACAAGGGTGCAAGGCTCGGACTCGTCGGTGCCAATGGAGCCGGCAAGTCCACGCTCCTACGTATCTTGACGGGGCGCGAGAAGATCGACAGCGGCGTCATCCACGTCGCCCCTGGCGTCAAGGGGGCGTTCTTCAGCCAAGAACACGACGACCTGGACGTCAACCGCACATTGCACCAAGAAGTGCTGGATGCACGCCCCAAGCTCGAAGAACGAGACGTCAAGGCGCTCCTTGGCCGCTTCCGCTTCAACCCCGAACACGACCTGCGCCGCACCGTCGCGTCCCTGTCCGGTGGCGAACGCCAGCGGATGATGCTGCTGAAGTGTGTCCTGAAACCCAGCAACCTCTTGATCCTCGACGAGCCCACAAACCACTTGGATCTCTGGGCCCGGGACGTCGTGATCTCCGCGCTCAATTCCTACCATGGTACCATCATCGTCGTCAGCCACGACCGTTTCTTGCTGGACTCCGTCACGGAGACCACCGCGGTCCTGGATGATGGCATCCTGCACCACTACACAGGTTCCTTCACGGAGACCCGAGACCAGCACACCCAGCGCGCCACCGCCAGCACCGGCGTGCGCCTGGTCGTGCGCAAGAAGTTCGCGGACTGGACCATCAACCGGAAGTTCAGCAAGGACGAGGAGTTCGAGACCAGTGAAGCAGAGATCCGGGACAGCATGACGCTGCGCAACGCATTGAGCCAAGGCTGGCTCGAGCGCATCTGAGCTGTCAGACCAAGCCACACCAGATGGATGGTCGCATGACATCGCTTACGGGGACCTCTGGCTCCAGGCGAGCCCGTGCTGCCCGCCGGTCCCGGGCCAGTTGTTGACGCAGCGCCCCCACCGTCGGAAACCGTTCATCGGGGCGCAGCCACGAAAGCACCTCGATATCCAATTCACGGGCCTTGGCGAATGTGGACACGGAGCCCTCCAACAAGTGGACCTCGCAAGAGACCGGTCCTGAAGTCTCCATCGTGGGCCTACGTCCCCAATACAACGTGCAGTGCGCGACCAATTGACCGAAGCCCGCCCGGGCCACATACGTGCCGTGACGCAACACCACGGGTTGACGGGGGATCAAGTTGAACGTAGGATGGGCCAGCAAGGGGCCGGCTTCCCCCTTACCTTGCACGATGAGGCCCGAAAAATGTGCCATGACGCTGGGCGCCAAGGGTAACTGATCGGTGCCAAGAGGTCCTCCCAGCGCCTCGTTGGTCGACGATGCCCCCGTGGCTCCGGGTGCTGGGATGGAGGGCTGGGATGCTTGACGGACCGGCACAGCATGCATGGGGTCGTCAGGGCTCTCTGGCGTTATAGCGACGGCCCTCAAATGGGCCGATGGCTGCCTGAATGGGCATCATCTGCACGGCGGAGCCGTCTCTCGAAGGCGATGGGTGTGCCCGACGTCGAGCCACCTTTCAGTGGGTCGGGGTG
>JBFGSX010000200.1:0-4005 GCA_041566495.1 Thermoplasmatota archaeon | reverse complement strand
GAGGCTCAGCGAGAGGGTGGTCTCGGTCATGTTTTCGCCGACTCTAAACTCCTGCTTAAGGCTTGTTGGCGGTCGTTGACATGTCCGGCCAAGGTGGGGTGGTGGGGGGCTAGGGGTCTGCTTCCTGTGGACACCCAAGCCTTTTTGTCACGGCGGCTTGGCCGGCCAGGTCGCAGCCGATGACGACACCATCTCCCCGCAAAGCCTGGATCGTTCTGGAAGATGGCTCCGTTGTTGAAGGACAACACTTTGGTGCCCATGGCACAGCCTACGGAGAACTGGTCTTCAACACCGGTATGACCGGTTACCAGGAGAGCCTCACCGACCCGTCCTACAATGGCCAGGTCCTGATGTTCACCTACCCCATGATCGGCAACTACGGAGTCAACCCCGCCGACTGGGAATCCGACAAGGTCTGGCCCCGCGCCGTCGTTGTCCGCGAATGGTGCCGCGAACCGGACCACCGCCAATCCGACAAGACCATCGACACCTGGCTCGCCGAACAAGGCATCCCCGGCATCAGCAACGTCGACACCCGGTCGCTGACCCTCAAGACCCGCACCAAGGGTTGCCTGCGCTGCTTTGTCACGGACGACGAATCCCAGCTCGAGGACCTCAAGGCCCGCATCGCGGACATGCCCAGCGTCGAGACCGACAACCTCGCCGGCGAAGCCAGCGTCGCCCAAGTCACCAAGATCGGCCGCGGCGAAGGCCTCGACCCCGCCACCCCCTTCGACCCCGAAGCGCTGACCGTCGCGGTCATCGACACGGGCATCAAGCGCAACATCATGCGCAACCTGCAACGCCGCTTCAACCTCGTCTGGTGCCCTTGGAATGTCTCCGCCGAGACCGTCCTCAGCCACGCACCCGACGGGCTCTTCCTGGCCAACGGCCCAGGCGACCCCGGCCACCCGGACATCGTCGCCAAGACCGTGCCTGCCATCCGCACCCTGTCCGAACAGTTGCCTACCTTCGGCATCTGCTACGGCAACCAACTCACCGCCCGCGCATGGGGCGCCGGCACCCACAAGATGAAGTTCGGCCACCGCGGCGCCAACATCCCAGTACGCGAAGAAGGCACCAACCTGGTCCGCATCACGAGCCAGAACCACGGCTTCGCCGTGGACGCCGACAGCATCGCTGGCACCGAACTCCGCATCTGGGAACGCTGCCCCAACGACGACACCGTCGAGGGCCTCATGCACCAGACCCTGCCGATCTTCACGACCCAGTACCACCCAGAGGCCGCCCCTGGCCCATGGGACTCTGGCAAGCTCTTCGACGCCTTCGAGGAACTGATCCACACCGTGAAGGCCGGCACGTTCGAAGCGGGCAAGTTCCCGCCCCTGCACGGCAAGGACACGCCGCCGTTTCCTAAGCGGACCGGCGAGGCACCCAGCATGGGTCGCCGCGTCATCGCCTGATCTCGTCCCGGGCATAGGGTTGGAGCGCGCCCCGTGGCTCAGCAAGCGCCGGTCACACAGGTCTGGCGCGGTCCAGGGGATGAGCGTTCCAGGCGTTCTAGCCCATGGCTATGCGCGCTCGACGCGCATGGTCGCACATGAGTCGAAAACACGTCCTCATCGCCGTCAGCCTCGTCCTCCTGCTCGCTGTTCCCCTGACCATGGCCGCCACCGACGTCACTGGCGTCGTCGGCACCACGACCGATATCGACGTCGGTGAGGCGGACCCCAACTTGGCTGGCCTTGCTGGCCACGCCCAATACGAGGTCTCCTGGTTCAGTGGTGCGGCCATCTACTCCCGCAGCATTCCTGTGGCCGATGGCAAGGAGATCTGTGCGGTGCCGGATCTGCAATCCACGCCCGTTGGACAGACCCTCACTTCGGAAGGGGTCACCTACGCGACCAGCGGTCTGCCCAGCACCTGGACCACGACGAAATACAGCTACGCCAGCGGCGCGCTGTTCACCTACTGCGTCCCGGTCGGCGTCGTCGCTGATGGCGGCGCCCCTATTGGCGACTACAACTTCGTCATGATCGTCGACACGGACGACCTGGCCACCACGGCACTGGACCTCTACGTCGTGTAAGGTCCCATGCGAACCGCCGGCTACGCCAGCATCATCTTCCTCCTCCTTCTCGTGGGCTTTGGCAGCATCAGCCACGCCGGGACGGTCCAATGGGGTCCTGCGCCCGTCACCGTCACCGGCATCAACGATCCTGCCTTGGCTGCGTTCGCCGTCAATGCGGCTACTCACGTCACTTGGTTCGGTGGTTTGGTCATCTATACTCGGGAACCTCCCTCTGGTTCCTACATCTATGGGTTCCACACAGCCGATGCCCCTGCGGCCGTTGATCCCGGTCGCCTCGGAGTGGTGGTGCGTTCTTTCGTCATCGACACCGGCACACCTCACGTGACGGACGAATACGAATACGACCTGAACGGCGACGGGCTCTTCATGCCCTGGGAACGGACCTACCGCATCCGCGTGGGGGCCTCCTACGCAGATCCGACGTACGGCGACACCAATGCCCGCATGGTCGTTGACGGCCAGCGGCCGGCCTCGGCTTGGATCGACGATGTTGTCTTCTGGGCCACGGATGCGAAAGCGGTCGCTTTGCCCGTCGCCAATCCGGGCTTCGAAACAGCCACCGGCACCGACTTGGCCACCTGGGTGGAGTCCAACGGCTTCGAGCCCCCCGTGCCCGTCGCCGACACGTTGGCTCCCGCCACCGGATCGATCAGCGCACTGGTGCCAGTGTCCAATGCTGCCTCATCAGGGGACAAACCCCTCCTCGAGCAGGACATCACGCTCATCGACCGGCCGATCAACAAGGGCGTCCCTGTGCTCATCGAGTTTTCCGCCAAGGCCGACGGAGCAGAGGACATCCAATGCGGCGCCCGGGTGCGAGCATACAAAGACGGAGTGCTCATGACGGACGACGAAGCCGCCACCGCCATCAGCGGGGATTGGGCCACCTACTCCGTTGCTCTAGCGGTCAACGAGAAGAGCCAACTCCTCAACTTGCACATCTTCTGTCAACGAGGCCCTGGCTTCGTCCCGCCCACCGACGTGCCCATGCGCTTGTTCCTGGTGGGTCCGTGAAGGGCGTCCTCGTCTGCGGAAGTTGTGGGGAAGACATGGCACTGCGTGGTGGTTGCCCCCTGTGTCGGGACCCGGTCATCCTACGCGCCCTGGGCGTGCAACGACGACGGCGCCGCGCCTGGCGACCAGCCGCCCTGGCCGCGATCCTGCTCTTCATGATGTTGACGACCCTCGATGACGACCCGGATATCCGCCAGCCGACCATCATCGCAGACGGGGATGCGCGGGGTGTGGATGTCGTCGTACAGCCGGGCCGGGCGGCCATCGCGAACTTCACGGACGGCGAGGCGGGCAAGCTGGAGGTCACGCCGGGGCGCACCAACACTCCCCAGGGCATCTACTGGGACGTCGTGCTGCCTCCTGTCGCGCTCCTTGCCGGCCTTGGCGCACGCGCCGCCTGGATCGCGTTGGCGTCCCGGAGATTGGACCTGATCGAACCGTTCCAGCGCCGACGCCTCGATGACCGCGCCCTCGCTCGGATCGTCACGGGTCGGGTACGCGCGGTGCCCGTCGGCTTGGGCGAGCCGTGGCTGGATGGCATCGCTCGCCGCTTGAACTTCTCTGATGGCACGGGCACCGATGGTGTGGCTTGCACAGACGGCGCCGTGATTCAGCCTCGTCACGTGAAGATGCGCAAGAAACGCCCGGTCCGGAAGGCGTAGGCGGAGGGCCCTGGGCGCAGCAAGGATCCCCGGCTGACGAAACATTCACCGTCTGGTTCAATGGCGGCGGCGCAACAACAGGGTGGCTCCGATGATGGCCAGGATCAGCAGCACACCGAGCGCAGGCGTGTCAGCCTCGGGGGGAGACCCGTCGGGGGGTGGCATGCCCCCGGGAGGCAATGCACTGGGCGGCCGGTCGGGCGTCGTCGGAGGAGTCGTTGGCGGCGCGCTTGGAGGCGCCGGGGGAGGTGGCGGGCCTTGGGCCACCACGAACGG
>JBFGSX010000199.1:0-4029 GCA_041566495.1 Thermoplasmatota archaeon | reverse complement strand
TCTCGGCGTTCGGGTAGCCGGCCTTGATCTTCTGGTTCATTTCAGCGAGGTAACCGTCGAAGGGTTCGTAGGTCTCGATGCCGCCCTTGTTGAATTCGGATTCCATGAAGATGACGACTTCTTCGCCCTGCATCTTGCTGTGCAGGTGAGCGACGAGTTCGTCAGCGAGGCGGTTCCAGCCGGCGCGGTCCTTCTGGGTGTTGTGGAGGCTGCTCCAGCAACCGTTCTCGACGCAGGACGGCGTGATGTCGTCGCCCCAGTAGTAGAAGTGGATCGCAGGGGTGACGCCCTGGTTCTTCATCGAGGTGAGTTGGGCGTCGGGGCCGCCCCAGCCGCTGCTGAGGGTCCAGGGACCGAGCCAGAAGGTGCCGTAGTCGGGGGCGACGCCGTTGTCCTTTTGGACTTGGATGGCGCCCGCTTCCATACCGAACCCAATAGGAGCGTCGGTGCTGGCAGCTCCGGCGGTGGGGACGATAAGGACGGCGAGGCCGGCGGTCATGATGGCGAGTGTCGTTAGGATGGTTGTTAGGCGGGTCATTGGCGTACCAATCACGCACCGAGTCCAGGCGGGGGGCCACTGCCCTCCACCGTGCCCAGTGCGTAATGGGCCATGTTCCCCTGAATCACTTAAGCCGAGCCGATTTTCTTATTATGGAGAACAGGTTTTCAGGAGGTGATATTTGACTGTTGCTGAAAGCCAGTTGGGCCCTGAAGGCCCGTGGACCCCGGTTTGTCGGCTTTTATGGACAAAGGGACCATGCCCAGTGGGGCCCATTTTGGGGTCTCGGGGACGCCGCCATGGCCCATGGTCGTCCCGGCGTGCTGAAATGCACCATGGCCCCTGCAAAATCATCCATGCCCCTGTCGACCGCGTGCTCATCCCTGGACGCCCTGCTTGACGGGGGTCTAGAAGAGGACGCGATCACCCTGGTGTTTGGAGAGGGTGGCAGTGGCAAGACCAACCTCGCCCTGCAATGTGCCCGCCAAGTGGTCTTGTCCGGCAAGAAGGTCGCGTACGTCGACACCGAAGGGGTCAGTCCCCGCCGCATGGAACAGGTGTTCAGCGCCGCGGGGGACCCCGCCGAGATGATGGATTCCCTGTTGTTCTTCTCGCCGTTCGACATCGTGCAACAAGAGCGGATGGTCGCCAAGACCGCCCTCCTGAAGGATCTCGGGCTCATCGTGGTCGACTCCATCAACATGCATTACCGCCTGCACATCGACGACTCCGACAAGGAGAAGGAAGCGGGCCGCAGCCTGTACAAGCAACTGCACCACCTCACCAACTTCGCCCGCCAAGCAGACGTGCCAGTGCTCGTCACGGGCCAGGTCTATGGTGGGGAGGACACCACCCAACCCTTCGCCCGGAGGGTCATGGAGCATTTGGTCAAGGCACTGGTGCGCTTCGAGAAGCGCCCGGATGGTACACGCCGGGCCACCGTGCTCAAACACCGTTCCATCGAGGATGGTCGCCAGGCGCGGTTCAAGATCGGTGCGCACGGGTTGGAACCGATTTCTTGATGGCAGTGCCGCACGGCCAGCGCAGCGCCCCGCATAGAGCCCCTGTACCGGTGCCTAGCGGGTCAAGACCCCTGCTCGCGCAGGGGCGTTGCCCGAAACCTTAAGGCTCCGGACATGCCCACGTTCTCTTGCTATGCAAGGGCGAATGCTCGTCACGGCAGCTCTCGGACTGATTCTGGTCGCGCTCCCTGCGCAAGCGCAGAGCGAACCCGACCTCTCTGGACTGATCGAAGTCCCGAGCCTCGAAGACGGCTATACCATGCTGGACGACGCCCAGCACGAAGTCGGGAGCGCCCTCGGCGAAGAGCCGCAGGGGCAGCCTGGCCGCGAAGCGCCCCCGGCCAAGGGTGAAGACCCAGGCTTCGCGGACCGCATCGCAGGCGCCATCGCAGATGATGCCCTGAAGTTCTCCGTGGCCGGTGTCGCCACCGCCATCCTCACGGCCGGCGGCTTCGCCCTGGTCACTCGTTACATCTCCCCTAAGGAAGCCCTTGCCAACCCCCAGCGCGCCATGCTGTACGGGTTTGTCCGCGCCACTCCCGGCGTGCACCTCAAGCAACTCTCCGAGGAGTTCGGCATGAAGACCTCCAGCATCCTGTGGCACATCCGCAAGCTGGAATCCGCTGAACTCGTCAAGTCGGAGCGTGTCAATGGCTTCCGTGTCTTCTACCCCGTCGAAGGCGGCGTCGAGATCCGTCAGGTCAGCCGAGCATTGGCCGCCCTGCAGAACGACAACGCCCTGCACATCTACCAGTATGTCGAACGCCACCCCGGCACCCCGGCCTCCGCCATGGCGGAGCACCTGAGCCTGCACGGTGGCACCGCGCGCTGGCACCTGCGCAAGCTGCGCGACCATGGACTCCTGGACGAACTCGTCCAGTCCGATGGTTCGCGCTTCTACCCCACACCACTGGGGAACCGAGCCCTGGAGGCCCGCGAGGGCCGCCCCGTGGACGCCCCGGCCCGCCCGGTCGGAGTGCCCGCACTCTCCGAATGAAACACTTCCTACTCTTCGTAGCCGTCCTATGCATCCCTGCCGCCGCGGCGCAGGTGGACCTACCCGAGAACCCTCTGGACCCGGGATCGACTCCGTCGGACCCCAGCGCCTCCCCGGATGACTCCACGCCGGACGCCGGCCTCCCCGGCTCTGGCAACGATGGCATCGACTGGGGTAGCGGCCTCGTCTGGGGCGTCGGAGCAGGTGGCGTCGGCTTGCTGGCCCTGGCGGGCATCGCCTACTACCTCGGCGTCGGTGGGCTTCGGCACATCGACAAGCACAACGTATTGGAGCACCCCATGCGCCAATCCCTCCTGGACATCGTCGAGGAAAGCCCCGGCGTGCACTTGCGGGACCTGGCCCAGCGCCATGAGACCGCGGTGACCAACACCCAGTGGCACTTGCGCAAATTGGAGATGGCTGGGCTCGTCAAGACCCAGAAGATCCAGGGCCGCCGCTTGTACTACCCCACTCGTGGTGGCACCCAAGCCAAGGAGCAAGCCATCCAGAACGCTGCCATGCAGAACCCCAATGCGCAGCGCATCCTCACCTACCTCGAATCCCACCCAGGAACCAACCAGCGCAGCCTGGCCGAGGCCCTGGAGATGAACCCGGGCACCGTGCGCTGGCACCTGCGCAAGATGGAGGCCGCTAAGATGGTCCGCTGCGTCCAAGACGGCACCCAGAGCCGCTACTTCCCGGTGGCCAAGGACCCTGCCACGAACTGGTCCGCCACGGCCCAAGAAGGGGTCGCGGTCCAAGATCGGACCTGAACCGTTCGATGCTTGTCCCATAAGGGTGGTCGTTCCGCACTGATCAGCGGAGCCCATGGAAGCCTTCCACATCGTCCGGGAAGGCGAAGCCTGGGTCTGGCGTCTATACGACGGCGAGACTCCTGTGGCGCAAGGCATCCTCTACGCCGAACTGGCTCACGCCGAACGGGACCTGGCGCTCGTCTGCGACGGGGTAGCACCACCCTCGGTGTTCTCGGTCACACCTGAGAAATGGGCGTGGGCGTTCCAACGCCACGGTCAACGCCTGGGGACCACGCTGCGGACGTTCCGGGCTCGTGACGATGCATTTGATGCATGTGTCCACGCGCTGGCCGTCGGGGAACGAGCTGCCAGGGCCCCATGGGTCAGGCCGGCGCTGCCCGCATTGCAGGCCGCTCGTGGCCTCTAGAGGTCCTTCATCATCTCGCGCAAGCCGTTGAGGATCAACTGCGTGTGCACGATGTCCTCTCGGTTGTACTCGATGAGGTCCTTCTTGATGGCCGCATTGCGGGTCGAACGGAACGAGCGGTACAAGCGTAGCGCGTGGTAGCCGTCCTTGACCTTCAACTTGGGTTTCTCGTAACCGAAGAACTGGGCGACCTTCTCGGACTTGAACTTGGAGACCGGCAAGTAGACTCGTTGGGACTCAGGGTTGCCTGTGTAGACCACCTCGGCTTGCAGGTCGAACCAGTTGACCTTGTTGACCCACTTGGGGTCGATGCCGTACTTCTCACTGGC
>JBFGSX010000198.1:0-4068 GCA_041566495.1 Thermoplasmatota archaeon | reverse complement strand
CAGGGGCGGCCACGTGGTCGCGCGCTTCCATTCCCTCATCAACCCCACCGAAGGCATCCTGGACATCGTCGAGTACCGCCGCAACGTCCCCGCCCTCGAATTCGTCGACGCCATCGAAGGCCGTGCCTTGGTGCTTGCTGACATCGAGGAGAAGAAGGTGCAAGGATACACCCTCATCGACGCGGTCAAGGCCATCAGCACCCTCAACGCCAATGATTACGTCCGGGTCTATGGCTGGTCCTCGGAGCGCGCCTTGGTCTTCAGTGGCATCAAGTATGGTCGCAGTCCCATGATCGCCATCCGCGTCCACCCCATGAAGCCCAGCCTCGTGGTGTACCATCAACCGGAAGAAGTGGACAAATTGGCCTACCGGCTCGCGGAGTTCGAGCAGATTCCCCTCATCACCACCGACTTGCCCTTGGATGAGTTGCAAGTGCGCCTCCGGTCACTGTTGTAGGAGTCGCTGCTGCAGAGGTCCCTGCTCGGGTTCGGTTAGCGAACACGTGACCACGTTGCCATCGGGGGTGCCCGCCACGACACCGCCGTATCGGCTCCCCGCCGGCCCCATGGATCAAAAGCGTCGGAACCGCGCAATGCGGCTATTGCCCCAGCAGGTCGACGCCACGCCAGGTGAGGAACGCGGCCAACAGAAACAGGAGCCAGAATGCCCCTGCGGTCGCGGCGACCAGGGATGCGCCGATCTCCCATCCCCGGCGCCATGGGAAATCCAGGTCCAGGTACACTTTGCGGCTGCGCCACCACATGGCCGTCCCGATGGCCATGCAGGCGATGGCGATGATGTAGGCGACGCCGATGCTGGCGCCTGGGCGCAAGCCGAACAAGTACAGGTGAGTGAACGAGTACGCCATCAGCAGCGCCCCGATCCAACCCGAGACGAGGAATCCGTTGGCTGCCGTGTACGTGGCCAACAGTTCATCGTCAACGGACTGTCCAGCACGCGCTCGTTGCATCAATGCACCTTCAGGCAGACGTCCAAGCGGCGGCGGGATTACCCGGTTCGCGGCGTAGGGAGATCAAGACTACGGTGTCGCCATCGCTGGCCACCGCGCGGCTGGTGGACTCCACCCAGACATCGCCCTTGGGGGTCTGGCAGCGGTGGCGGGCGAGAACGAGTTCCCCCCGGTACAGGGCAGCTTCGAAGCCGTCCCCGATGCGGGCAAGGTCCTCGTCATGGTAGAGGTCGAACATCGACGTGCCAAGAAGCTCCGTGGCGGGGGTGCCGAGGAGGCCCTCGACATTGGGGGTGACGAAGCGGATCCGGGTGAACCGATCGGCGACCACATGGACGTGGCCAGCGAATGTTCCCAGGAGTGCCCACGCCTCGGGCCCGTCCATGGGCTTCGGGGCCAGCGCGGCCAGGGGTTCTTCGGACATGTTCACAGGCGTCACGTTGTGCCATAAGAGCCGTGCGGTTTGCCTGTTGAGGGCATTTCCGGGTCTACGGGTAGGCGCGGCTGGGGGTACGCGGGTACGGCAGCATGTCGCGGATGTGCTCTTGGCCAGTGAACCAGCGTAGCAGCCGCTCGATGCCGAGCCCAAAGCCACTGTGGGGCACGCTGCCGTAGCGGCGCAGATCGAAGTACCACTCGTAGGGGGTCAGGTCCAACACGGTGTCTTCGGGGATCTCGCCCGTGGCGATGTCGTGGTCGTGCTGTTCTTGCAGGCGCTTCTTCATCCACTCGATGTCCTCGCTGCGTTGGCTGCCGCCGATGAGTTCCCCGAAACCATCGGGGCCCATCAGGTCAGCGCAGGCAACGAGGTCTTCGCCGTTGGGGCCAGCACCCGGGAGGGGGTGCATGTAGAACGCCTTGATCTCAGCGGGCCAGTTCGTGATGAACATGGGGTTGGTGAGGCCCTCGGTGAGCGCCGCTTCGTGGGGCGCACCGAAGTCTTCGCCGTCCGGGAACTCGAAGCCCAGGTCGCGCAATTGCTGGGCAGCTTCGTGGTAAGTGACGCGGGCAAAGCGCTTGCCGGGCTCATCGGCTAGGCTGGTCTTGGGGTCGTAGGAACCGACCTTCAGGAGGCGCTCCGGGTCTTGCTCGAGGGCCCGCAGGTCGTCGGCGCAGTGCTTGGCGATGTCGTGGGCGAGGTAAGTGACCATGCGTTCTTGGAACGCCATGGAGTCCTCGTTGGTCCACCAAGCGTACTCTGCTTCCAGGTGGTGGAATTCGGTCAAGTGCTTGTTCGTGCGGCTCTTCTCGGCACGGAACGAGTTGGTGATGCTGAACACCTGGGGGTTGCCGAAGATGCAGCCTTCAAGGTACAGTTGGGCCGATTGGCTCAGGTATGCTTCCTTGCCGAAGTAGTCGAAGGTGAACAGGGTGCTACCCCCTTCGCAGGCGTTGGTGGTGATGACGCTCGGGTCGACCTCCGTGAAACGTTCGGCCGCGTAGAATTCGCGGATGGCGTGCAGGAGGCGGCTCTTGATGCGGAAAATGGTGCTGAGTTGGGTGGAGCGGAGCCACAAGTGGCGGTTGTCCAATTCGAACTCGGTGCCTTGGTCGCCCCGCAGGGGGAAGTCCTCGGCGCGTTGGTGCATGACGAACTTGCTGACCTTGACCTCGTAGCCGCCCGGGGCGCGTTCGTCGGCCACGACGTCGCCTTCGAGGAGACTGATGCTGGATTCGATGAGGGCTTCCTTGGCCGCTTGCAAGCTGTCGTCGTCGGCGATGCCCGCCTTCACGGTGCATTGCACTGTGCCGCTGCCATCACGAAGGGTGACAAAGGCGATCTTGCCGCCGCTGCGTTGCCGGTGGACCCAGCCGCGCAAGCGGACTTTTTGGCCAGTGTGCTCTCCGTCAAGGATCCCGCGCACGGTCTGCCATTCACTCATTGGGCGCTGCCACGGGGAGGCCCATCAAAAGGCATGGCATCGGCCTGGTCCAGCAGCTCGGCCGGTTCCAGCCGCCTACGGGGGGGCATGTAGTTGCGGAACTTGTCGTTGCTGACCACCCAAGCATCCAGGCGCTGGGCCTCTGAAAGGATGTGCATGTCCGCATCCACGCCCTTAGGGACCTGGAACCACCCCTCTTCCAGCAGTGCCTCCAGGGCCTCTGCGTCTTCGGGCTCCAAGCGGTGGCGCAGGCTTGCGTCGACGACCACCAGGACGGACCAGCCACGTTCCGTCAGTTCCTCTTCCAGGGCCAGCAGGTCGCCAAAGCCGCCCCGGGAGCGACGGGCGATGTTGCTGCCGTCGAGGACGATGGGCTCGCCGATGTCCTCGGGCTCCGGAATGGGCACGGATGGGACTCGTCTGGGCTGTTCAAAACGACTACCATGCACGTTGGGATGCTCGGGCGTGGTTTCGATGCCTTTGAAGTACGGGGCCTCATGACACGGCATGGTCATGCTGGCCGCCGCTGGACTCGACGCAGATGCATTGGCCACCCAGCCTCCGCTCTGGTGGGTCGGCTTTGCATTGTCGACGATCACGGCCATCGCTTTCTTGGCGATCGGCTGGCGGCTTGCGTCCAGTCTCCGCGGCTCCGGGCACATCCGCCGCAATCCCCTTGCATTGGCCACGGGGGCGATCTTCATCAGTTGCGGCGGCGGCCACCTCATCCACTCCATACAGATGCTGTATCTGTACGCCACGGCCAGTTCCGTGGGCCTAGCGGCGCGGGTCCATTACATGGATTGGCACCTGTGGCTCGTCGACGGCTTCACCGCGATTGCGGGCATCCTGTACTGGGCCCAGCGGCGCCGATTCCCGGGCATGGTCCGGGGTGCTGCCCTGTACGAAGACCTGCGGGAGCGGAAACAGGACGCCCTCGAGTTGAACGACACCGTGGTCCAGAACCTCAACGCGGCGAGGCTGTCCTTGCGAGCTGGGGACCTGGACGGGGCCCGGGAAGGGCTTTCGGCGGCCCGACAGCGGGGTGAGATGTGAGCGGCGCGTGGTGGCTGACCGTTGGCGCCCACTCGGTGCTCGTCGTCGGATACGCGTGGATCGCTGCGATTCTGTTCATCGGCAACACGAACGCCAAGCAATGGCGGGCCAATCCACTTGCGACCGCGACCTTCTTGATTTTCGCGTCCTGCGGCTTG
>JBFGSX010000197.1:0-4097 GCA_041566495.1 Thermoplasmatota archaeon | reverse complement strand
GTCGCTTTCGTCAAGGCGGTCGCTCCCACGTTCGGCGGCATCAACCTCGAAGACATCGCGGCTCCCATCTGCTTCGAGGTCGAAGAGCGCCTCAAGAAGGAACTGGACATCCCGGTCTTCCACGATGACCAGCACGGCACCGCCATCGTCCTGATGGCCGGCCTCATCAACGCTCTCAAAGTCGTGGGCAAGAAGATCGAAGACTGCAAGATCGTCGTCAGTGGCGTCGGCGCCAGTGGCACCGCGTGCAGCAAGATCATGGTCCGCTACGGCGCCAAGAACGTCATCGGCTGCGACTCCAAGGGCGCTGTCCACAAGGGCCGCACGGACCTCAACCCGGCCAAGCAGGCGTACGCCCAGATGACCAACCCCGACGGCTTTTCCGGTTCCCTGAAGGAAGCCCTGGTGGGCGCCGACATCTTCGTCGGTCTCAGCACCGCCAACCTGCTCAAGCGTGAAGACATCGAGAAGATGGCTGCCAAGCCCATCATCTTCGCCATGGCCAATCCCGACCCCGAGATCACCCCCGAGGAAGCCGGCAGCTACGTCGCCGTCATGGCTACCGGCCGCAGCGACTACCCCAACCAGATCAACAACGTCCTGGCGTTCCCTGGCGTGTTTGCGGGTGCACTATCTGCGGGCGCCACGGACATCAACACCGCCATGAACATCGCGGCCGCCGAAGCCATCGCCAGCCTCGTCAACGAGGAAGAGCTCGGCCCCGAGTACATCATCCCCAGCGTCTTCCACCCCCGGGTGGGCAAGGTGGTGGCCCGCGCCGTGCGCAAGGCCGCCCGCGAGAGCGGTGTCTGCCGTGCCAAGGCCCGCCAATACGAGGCGCTTGAGTCCCACGCCACGGCCTGAACAGGAGGGTGGGCCCGTGTTCCGAGGGGCGCAGGCCCTCGGTCCCGGTTAGGCGCAGGTGCCCTAAGGTGGCCGCATTGGAGGCGACCGTTCGAAGAACGCCCGAAGCGGGTTATATACTCTGGAAGGCGGATGAAGGTCTACCCCTGGAGGGCCCTGCATGAAGACCATCACCCTACTCACATTGGCCATGTTCGTGGTCGGCGCCATCGCCGCCCCGGCCATGGCTGACCCCGACCACGCCGACGACCGCCGCCAAGACGCCAAGGACAAGGCCGACGACCGCGCCAGTAAGCGCGACGAAGCGATGGAGAAGCGTGACGCACACGCGGCCAAGCACGACGAGCGCCGCAATGCCACGATCGCCAAGGCGCAAGAACGCTGCGAACAATACGAGGAACGCACGGGCCGCGACCTGAAGGCCTGTGACCGCCTCGAAGAAGTGCACGACGAACCCAAGTCGGCCCGTCGCGCGGCCCACGCGCTCATGAAGGCGATCGATGCCCTTGAGCACCGCATCGTCACCCTCGAGAAACTCGAGGTCAAGTTCATGGAGAAGCTCGAAGGCGACAACCTGACGGCCAACCAGACCGCTGCGTACGAAGCCAAGATCGTGCGCATCCAGGCTGCCCAGAACAAGACCCTCGACAAGATCGAGAAGATGGAAGACCGCCTTGAAGGCTTGAAGGCGAAGTGGGACAAGATCCGCGACCACGTCGATGACCACAAGAAGGTCCTCGTCTGCCACCAAGGCGACGATGGCAACAAGACCCTGCGCATCAGCAAGTCTGCCGCCGCAGCCCACCAGCGCCACAATGACACCCTTGGCCCGTGCCCTGACAGCGACGTCTCCTTCGAGGACGATGCCGCCGAATCGGAGGAAGACGCCTCCGAAGCCCAAGAGGGATCCGAGGAGCAGTCCGCCGAACCCGCCTCCGACGGATCTGAGGAAGAATCCGAAGGCGACGCCGGTGAGGAGCCCGAGGAAGAATCCGAAGAACCCGCTGAATAAGCCGGCGTCCTCCACCTCTTTCCCTTTTTCTACTTCCTTTCCCACTCCCGATTATGTTCCGTATCCTGATCCTGGCGCTGGCACTCCTCGTGCCGAGCGCCCTTGCCCAAGATGATGCCTGCACCGAGGCCTCGCCCTGTGAATGGGTCATCGAGGTCGACGCGGACGGCTACACTTGGAACACTCCCGACGGCCCCATCTACAATGGGACGCTTGGTGACTGGTACCGCTTTAGTATCCTCAACGCCGACGACCAGGCCCACACCATGACCTGGCCCGAGTACGGCTTGAGCTGGACCATCGACGGCCCTGACCTGATGGACACGGAACCGTTCCAACTCACGCTGGATGGCCAGTTCTTCCTCGAAGACGTCCCGACGGGCGACGACGCCATCCTCAACGTGTTCATCGCGGACGTGGTCGACCAAGAGCAGGCCGCCTCGCCCAGCGAAGACGGTCCTGGCGTCTCCCAACCCGGCCCAGCCGTTGTCCTTGTCGGGCTCGCTTTGCTGGCCCTGGTCGCCGTCAGCCGCCGCTGAATCTCCACCGGCTCCAGTGGTTCCACCCACCCGATGCCCCAGGCTTCATACCTGCGCGGGCATAGGTGAAACCGGACAGGCCTGGGTCTGAACGCAGCCATTTGCGCTGCACCCCGACTTGTCCAGCCTGCGGCCCCGCTACCAACAACTGGCCGCCACGGTGAGATCATGCAACAACACGACATCAGCGCCGCCCTGGCGCAGATCAAGACGGCGCTGAGCGACAAGCTCGGCAAGGAGATCGACGAAGACGACGTCAAAGCCGAACTCCAGAAGTACCTCGACTACGGCGTCCCCGCCGACCAGGCCGTGCGGACCATCCTCCGCCACCACGGCGCCGCCTCCGGCGCCCCGGCCCCCGCTGCGCCAGCCAGTAACGAACGCACCAAGCTCGTAGACCTACCAGGCAACGCGCCCTCGGTCAACCTCCTGGCCCGCGTCATCAGCATCAACCTACGGACCGTCCACGCCCGGGGCGAGGACAAGGAGATCGTCTGGGGCATGCTCGGTGACGAGACCGCCACCCGAGCCTACACCTCCTGGCGCCCACTCGAGGGCATCGAGAAAGGCGACGTCCTGGAGATCCAAGGGGCCTACACCAAGGAATGGCGCAACGAGGTCCAGATCAACTTCGGCGACCGCACCCGCCTCGAGAAGCGGGAGCCCGATGCCATCCCGAAGACCCCGGAATCCTTCCGCGAAGTCAAGATCGCCGACCTCCAAGCGGGCGACCGCGGCCTCCAGGTCACCGGCCGCATCCTCGACATCAGCAGCCGACAGATCACGGTCCAAGGCGAAGCCAAGACCATCTTCGGTGGCACCATCGCAGACGAATCCGGCAAAGTCGAATTCACCGCCTGGAGCGACCCGGGCCTGGAAGCCGACCAGATCGTCAGCATCCAAGGCGGCTACGTCCGCGCCTACCGCGGCGTCCCCCAACTCAACTTCGACAGTGATGCCACCATCACCCCCGCCGACGTCGCCCTCCCCGACGCCGACACCCTCGCGGACGCGCCCCCCGTCCCGCTCTGCGACCTGATGGAGCGCGGAGGAAACGACGTCACGGTCATCGCCTCTCTGATCGAGGTCCGCGACGGCAGCGGCCTGGTGTTCCGCGACCCGGAGACCAACCGCGTCGTCCACGGCAGCCAGATCAAGGACAACAGCACCCCCGATCTACGCATCAAAGGCGTCCTCGACGACGGCACCGGTGCCATGAGCGTCATCTGCAACCGCGAGCTCACGGAATCGCTCCTCGGCAAGAACCTCGAAGAATGCCAGGCCATGGCCAAGGAAGCGTTCCGCTCCGAGGTCATCCAAGAGCGTCTGCAGGAGAAGCTCAGCGGCCGGGTCTACAAGGTACAAGGAAACGTCCTCGTGGACGAATTCGGCGCCATGTTCATCGCCCGCACCTTCAAACCCGCCGAGCTGGCGGTCGCCGATGAAGCCCAGGCTCTCCTGGACTCTCTGGAGGTGGCTTGATGGCCTTCGTCCGTGAAGTCGCCCACCGCGTCTTCAGTCAGGAGTTCAACGCCGCCCGCGCCCACATCCAAGGCGAAGGCGAGAAGGACCCCAGTTTCCTCGTGACCCCCCTCGGCGCCAAGATCAACCGCCTGCACGTCGTGGGCGTCTGCACCGAGGTCGAACCCGTCGGCGAAGCCGGCGACGTCTTCCGGTGCCGC
>JBFGSX010000196.1:0-4120 GCA_041566495.1 Thermoplasmatota archaeon | reverse complement strand
GCCTTGCTCTTCGGCTGCCGCGGCGGCCTTGAGCGTCATGGGCATGGTGGAACCGTAGCTCACGAGCGTCAGGTCGTCGCCTTCCTTGCGGACGATGGCTTCGTGGAGAGGCACGGTGTAGTACTCCTCCGGGACCTCGTCTTTGGCGGCACGGTAGAGCGCTTTGGGTTCCATGAAGATGACCGGGTCGTCGTTCTCGATGGAGGCGTGCAGCAGGCCCTTGGCGTCGTAGGCGGTGCTGGGTGCGACCACACTGATGCCGGAGGCGTAGGTGAAGGGGGCTTCACCGCTCTGGGAGTGGTAGTGGCCGCCGCGGATGCCGCCGCCGTAGGGCGTGCGGATGGTCATGGGGCACCAGTATTCGCCACCGCTGCGGTAGCGGAGCTTGGCTGCTTCGTTGACGATCTGGTCGTATGCTGGCCAGATGTAGTCCATGAACTGGATCTCGGGCACGGGGCGCAGACCGTAGGCAGCCATGCCGATGGCGGCGCCGACGATGAGGTTCTCGTTGAGTGGGGTGTCGAAGACGCGGGCTTCGCCGTGCTTCTTCTGCAAGCCGTCGGTGGCGCGGAACACGCCGCCGTTGTGGCCGATGTCCTCGCCGAACATGACGACGTCAGGGTTGCGTTCCAGGGCCTGGTCCAGGGTGTGGGTGATCGCCTGGATCATGGTCATGACAGGCATTCAGCAAACACCTCCGACAGCAGAGCGCTTCGCGAGCATCAGTGGTGTCCTCCGGGGACGCCGTGCTCAGCGACATCGGCTTGCATGCGCTTGAACTGCTCTTGCAGCATGGGCGGCAGGTCGGCGTAGATGTCGTCGAACATGGTGTCGGCTTCGGGGTGCCAGGTGACGCTCTCGGCGCCCTTGATGGCGTCGGCGACTTCCTTCTCGGCGTCCTTGGCCGTGGTGGTGATGAACTCCTCGTCGATGATCTTGTTCTTGAGGAGGTACTTCTCGAACCGCATGATGGGGTCCTTGGCTTTCCAGTGGGCGTATTCCTCTTCGCTGACGTAGCGGCTGGGGTCGTCGCTGGTGGAGTGGGCGGCCATGCGGAAGGTGACGGCTTCGATGAGCGTCGGACCCTCGCCGCGGCGGGCGCGGTCGATGGCTTCCTTGGTGGCTTGGTACATGGCGAGCACGTCGTTGCCGTCCACTTGGACGCCGGGCATGCCGTAGCCGATGGCCTTGTCCACGAAGTTGGGGTTGCCGGTCTGCTTGGAGATGGGCACGCTGATGGCGTACTGGTTGTTCTCCAGCATGAACACGCAGGGGCTCTTCGTGACGGCGGCGAAATTCATGCCACTGTGGAAGTCGCCCTCACTGCTGGTGCCGTCGCCGAAGTACGTGGTGGCCACCTGGGTGGTGCCGCGGTACTTCATGGCATAGGCGGCGCCGGCCGCTTGGATGATCTGCACGCCCAGAGGGCTGCTGATCGAGTAGTAGTTGATGCTGCGGAAGCTGTAATGCACCGGCATCTGGCGGCCCTTGGTGTTGTCCATGGCATTGCCAAAGCACTGGTGCACCATGTCCTGCATGGGGATGCCCTTCAGGAGCGGAATGGACTGGTCCCGGTAGTGGGGGAAGAACCAGTCGTCCTCTTCCATGGCGTATGCGCTGCCGACGCCGATGGCTTCTTGGCCGGTGCAGGCTAGGTAGAAGCCGATGCGGCCTTGGCGTTGCAAGAGGTTGAGCTTGTCATCCATCTTGCGGGTGCGCACCATGGCGGTGTACATCTTTCGCAGGTCTTCATCAGACAGATCGAGCCCCAGGTCTTTCTTCCTGGACTCTAGCAGAGTGATAGGTTTCACATTCAGACCTCGACGGGCCGTCGAAGGAGGGGGCTGGTTTAAGGGCCGCGCCTCCCACATGAATGGCAATTCATACGGAGCTGCCCGGTCCTTGCACGGATGTGCATTTCCGCGCATTCCAAGAACCCCTTTGCGGATCAAACATCGTGGACCACTACCACATCTGGTGCAATCTGCGCCCGGGGACGAAGGACCTTGACTTCAGCGGCGCCATCCACGCGATGCTGGGGCACATGAAGGAAGAAGGGTTGGTGGAGGACTATCGTTTGCTGCGTCGCAAACTCGGCTTCGGGCCTGAATCCCTGGGCGAGTTCCATGTGGACATCATGACCGCGAATCTGGCCCAACTCGACGAGGCGTTCCACCGCGTGACGCCTCGGTCTGGCCACATGGAGAAGCTGCACGCCGCCGTGTGGAGCAAGGTCGTGGACTTCAAGTCGGCATTGTACCGAGACTTCCCCGACCCCAATCGATCATAGCCCTACGGTTCCCAATCCTTGAACGCCTCGTAGGCGCCGATGCTGCGGCGGGTCTCGACGGCCAGGTGCTCCGCCAACCATTGGTACCACTCCGCGAGTCGCCGGGATTGCACCTGGGAACGCTTCCAGTGCAGGTAGGACGACGTGCGACGCCAGGATTCGCGCAAGAAGCCCCCGATGACCTGGTCGACCACTTCGATAGCCACGATGCGGTTGTGGACCATGACGCCTAGGCTCTCGAAGGTCATGGCGACGCAATCGACCGCCATCTCCATTTCGTGGCCCCCGGCACGGACATCATCGGCGGTGGCATTGAGGGGCAGCGTCCAGACCCGCGCATAGGCCGCGCGGAATTCAGGGGACTGCAATTGGGTCAGGACTTCCAGTGCTTGGGCTTCCTGCCGTTCCTTGCGGCTCAGGATGAATTGGTAGCCGGCGAAGAAGGCACCCACCACCAAAGAGATCTGTGCAAGGAACTGCGCGTAGGGCAGGTAGTCGATCAGCACGGTGGGCCCGGCTGTGCAGCCCTTCTTCTTAAGACACGCGGCCGCCCAGTATCGCTACAGGTCTCGACGGGGCGCACCGGCGGGCTTGGAGCGGCCGGCCAACGTGATCCGGGCCTCAAGGGCGGCTTGCACCTCGGGCCATTCGTCACGGGTGACGCTGAACATCTCGACGTCCCGCACGAAGCCATCCCAGAGGACGTCGTGTTGGCGGAGGGTGCCTTCGTGCGTGGCTCCCAGCGCCGTGATGGCGTGGACGCTCCGTTGGTTGCGGGCATCACACTTCATCTGGACACGGTTGAGCCCCATGGGCCCGAACGCCTGTTGCAGCAGGAGGAGTTTGATCTGCTTGTTCAGCAGCGTCCCGTGCCATGGGGCGCCATACCAGGTCCAACCGATCTCGGCCCGTTTGTTGCCTGGGTCATGGTCGAACAGGCTGGTGGATCCCGCAGCCATGCCATCGGCATCCCTGACAAGGTACACTTCGTCGTGGGGGCCGCGGGCCGCCAAGCGCCACGTGATCCATTGCTCAAGGTGGCGTGCAGTGGCGGGAGGCGGGTTGGGCATGTACCGCCAGATGCCGGGACTTGACGCAGGCCACAGTTCATCGGCGTGCTCTGGGCGAAGAGGCTCCAGGCGGCCGTGGGGGCCACTCAGAGCGCCGCTCATGCCGGGTTCTCGCTGCGGATGAGGCCTTCCATGAACAGTTCACCAGCCTTGTAGCTGGAACGAACCAGGGGGCCGCTGGCCACGTAGAGGAAACCGAGATCTTCGGCGAGTTGCTTGTAGCGCCGGAACTGTTCCGGAGACACGAACTCGACGACCGGCAAGTGGGCCGGGGTCTGGGTGGGTCGCAGGTATTGGCCGAACGTGACGATGTCCACGTCGTGGGCGCGCAGATCGCGCAGGGTCTCCACGACCTCTTCTTCGGTCTCCCCAAAGCCCACCATGATGCTGGTCTTGGTGTAACGGGCGCCGAGGGTCTTGTAGTGTTTCAGGACCCGGAGGCTCTGGTCGTAGTCGGCGCGCTTGTCGCGCACGTCGGGGCTGAGGCGGCGCACGGTCTCGATGTTGTGGGCCACGACATCTGCCTTGGCATCAATGATGCGCTGCAGGGCCGCCTCGTCGCCTTGGAAATCAGGAGTGAGTACTTCGACCAACAGCTCGGGGTGATCGGCCTTGCAGCGCTCGATGACCTTGCCGAAGTGGTCGGCGCCTCCATCGGGTAGGTCGTCCCGGTCGACGCTCGTGATGACCACGTAGCCCACGCCCATGATGCCGATGGTCTCACTGGATTTGCGGGGCTCTTCGGGGTCCAACGCGTCTG
>JBFGSX010000195.1:0-4147 GCA_041566495.1 Thermoplasmatota archaeon | reverse complement strand
GGCGGCGATCGTGCAGTTCCTTGAGGATCACGGCATCGATTTCGAGTATGAGGTCGATGTCCAGATGCGGACCCGCAACGGCCATCGGACGTGGCGGACGTGTGACTTCGCGTTGCCTCGCAGAGGCTGCCGGCCGCTGTTATGGGAGCACTTCGACAAGTGGCACGATCGGGACTACCGGCGCGCCGCGCGAGAGAAGATGGCGATGTATCGGCGCCATGGCCACGACGTTGTGGTGACCTATGGCACGGCGCCCACAGCTGCCACGGTGCGGCGCAAACTGGCGCCGTACTGGCATGAACTGGCACGGGCCGATGACCAGCCCATCGTCGTCACGCGCTAGAGCAACTGGTACTCGATCCGCTGGGTG
The DNA here is from genome assembly GCA_041566495.1 of Thermoplasmatota archaeon. Lineage (GTDB taxonomy): Archaea > Thermoplasmatota > E2 > JACPAO01 > JAHFTW01 > JBFGSX01. Next base: position 3,777 of record JBFGSX010000195.1, on the reverse strand, counting down.
CCCTTGCCCTTCGAAGAGCGCCCCAGGATATCGATCTCTCCGATCTCCCCCGTGTTGCGGACATGGGTCCCTGCACAGGGACAGAGGTCGATGTCGTCACCGATGCGGATGACGCGCAGGTCGGTCACGGACTTCGGCAGCAGATCCATGTTGGTGCGCGCCTCAGGCATCACCGCGTTGACTTCATCGCGGGTCATCGTCACCGCCTCAATGGGCTTCTTGGCCTTGATGAGGTCGTTCGTGGCAGACGCCAGGTCGCTGAGCATCTCAGGCGTGAACTGGATCGGATTGAAGTCGATGCGGCTGCGGTCCGCGTGGATCTGGTTGCCGACGGTGCGGGTGCCATCGAACAATTCGTACGCTACGCCGCTGACCAGGTGCTGAGCGGTGTGCATGCGCATGTGGGCGTAGCGGCGCTCCCAATCAATGGAGCCCTTCACCTTGCTGCCCTCCGCGATGGCCTTCGCTTCTTCACCCACCACGTGCTTGACCGGGCCGCGCTTGGTGACCTCGGAGACCTCCAAGACGGTGCCGTCCTCGAACTCGAGGCGCCCAGTGTCCCAGTTCTGCCCGCCCCCCAAGGGATAGAATAGGGTCTGGTCCAGCATGAGCCAGTCTGGGCGGGCCAGGCTGACGGTCGCTTCGAAGTCGGTCTCGTAGCATGCATCGATGGAATCCATGTACAGCAGCCGGGTCATGCGGAGGCCACATGCGTGCCCCCTTTTCCGGCTTGTGTCGGCCAAGGCTTTCAAGAAGGGCCGCATTGGGTTGTCCGTGCGACTCCTGTCTCTCGCGCTGTTCATGCTCCTGATGGTGCCCCTAGTGGCAGCCCAAGGAGCGCCCGCCCCGACCGTGACCCTTGCGGCACCTGAGACGCCGGTCATCGTCGACCGCGAGAGCGACCACACATTCTCCATGACGCTCCGCTTCGAGAGCGACAACCCGTTCGATGGCTTGCAACCCCGTGAGTTCCGCATCGAGCACAGCACCACGCCGGCCGGATGGAGCATGCAGATCGAGCCCCGCCAGGTCACCTTGGCCGCTGGCGAGAGCGAGAGCATCGCCGTGACCGTGACCCTGGGTGCCGGGGCTGAAGAGAGCGAAGTCCCCGTGACGTTCACCGCCAAACTCGTCCCCCGAGGCGCCGAAGGCACGCCTCTTGGGGCATTCATCGATCCCGAGGCCCAGGGCACCGCCCAGGTCACCCTGAAGCGTGAAGACCCGCTCACTCGCGAGGTCCTCGAAGGCGTCGGCCCATGGATCTGGGTCGTTCTGGGTGCCGCTGCACTCATCGCGGTCGTCTTGGCGTTCGTCTTGGCCCGCAGCAACAAACCCACGGTCGCCATGCAGACCACGTCCCCCCGCGCCACTGTGGCCCCTGGCCGCTCCGTCGCGGTCCCGGTGACCGTCGAGAACCTGTTGCGCACGGAGGACACCGTCGTGTTCCACGTGGCTCCCGTCCCCGCCGGGTGGGCCGCCAGCCTGCCGGTCCCCGAGCTGCCCCTGGATGGCAAGCGCCGGGAGGAACTCCACCTCGTCGTCACCGCCCCCAAGGATGCACCTCTTGGTACGGATGTGGCCGTCGGTCTGTCGGCCGGCAGCGCCCGCAACCCGGGCCGCATCGCGGAACTGGTGGTCCACGTCATCGTGGGGGACACGGAGGCCAAGAAGGCCGCTGGGGACACGACCCCCGCAGACCTGCAATAGGTCAGTCCCGTCGCAAGACGACCCGCACACTGGAACGTGTGACATTCTGCCCGCCGTAGCGTGGGCTTCGGGTCTGCACGTCCTCCGACACCACGGTGAACCCCGGGTGCTCCCGGGCGATCTCGGCTGCATCGCAGAAATGGGTCGTGCGGCCGTCTTGGAGGCCTCTGGTGCCCTCTTCGATCGCTTCACCTTGGGACGCCCGAAGGTCGTCAGGGCCCAAACGCTCGACGATGAGGTGGCCACCCGGCACTAGACAGCGTCGCTTCTCCATGGCGGCCGCCGCTCGGCCCGGCGCCAAGAGGTGGCCGGTGCAATGGACATCCAGGATGGCCGAGAACACTTCGTCGGCGAAGGGCAGCACGGAGGCGTCCGCCAGGACCCCTTGGCCGAGCCGGGCCAGGACATTGAACGAGATGTCGAGGCCGACCGCATCGATGCCTTTGGCCTGCAAGGGCTTCAGGAGCTTCCCGTTGCCACATCCGAGCTCCAAGACGGGTCCCGCACCCAAGATGGGTCGGAGTGCCTCCACGGGGCGCTCTCCGCGCCAGGGGGCCACTTGGCCGTGGTAGAACCTGTCCCACGCGTTCGGTGCCCGGTCCACAGCGCGGCCACCGGCGACAGCATGATAAGGTCGCCAGAGGTCGAAACGGCATGGCGAGGCGGCGCAACAAGGGCGAAGAACGCCAGATCGTCCGCCGCCGCCTCGACGTGCTACTGGCCCGGGCAAGGGATGAGAGCCTCGGCCCCGACAGGGACCTCGCGCATCGGTACGGTGACCTGGCCACTCGCTTGGCCCGCCGCTACCAGTTCTCCCTCCAGCCCGGTCAAAAAGCACAGGTGTGCCGTAAATGCCGAGCGTATCGGACTGGCGAGACCAGTCGGGTCCGCCTGCAACAAGGGCGCATCATCACGACCTGCCTCTCCTGCGGCCACATCCACCGCCGCCCATTGGTGAACCCATGAACATCGACAAAGCCCGAATCAAGCAACTCAAGGCGGACTCCACGAAGACCGCTGTCACCGTCACCGTCGGCAAGAACGGCATCACCGACGCCACCATCGACGAGCTCGACCGCCACCTCAAGAAGGACAAGCTGGTCAAGGTGCGCCTTCTCAAGTCCGCCACGCACGAACTGGGCATGGATGCCCAGGCCGCCGAGCTCGCCGAGCGCACCCGCAGCCTCCTCGTCGATGTCCGCGGCGGCACGGCGACCTTCTTCCGCCAGTGAAGCCCCTTCACCGGCCTCGCACCGGCACTGCTGGTCCTCTTCCCTCCCTTTTGCCAGATGGTTCTGAGCCCCTTGGCTAGATTGATCTCCCTGATTGGGCCCGTCGCAGCCGCTTCGGTTCGCCATAACGGCCATATACCCCACCTGTGTCGGCGGCTCTTGCTTCCCTGGGAGACGCCCTATGACCACTGTGTACGATGTGCCACCGACGCCCCTCATCGCTGAGGTCGCTAAAGAGCTGAACAAGCATGACGCGATTGCGGCACCCGAGTGGGCGGCCTTCGTAAAGACCGGTATTCACCGCGAAAAGCCCCCGGTCGACGCCGACTGGTGGCCCACCCGCGTGGCCGCTGTACTCCGCAAGGTGTACGTCGAAGGCCCCATTGGTACCGAGAAGCTTCGTCAGCACTTTGGCGGCTACCGCGACCGCGGCAGCATGCCCAACAAGGCCGCCAAAGGCTCCGGCAGCATCGCCCGTAAGGCGCTGCAACAGCTGGAAGCCGCTGGTCTTGTCCAGAATGTCCCGAGCCAGGGCCGAATCGTGACCCCGCAGGGCCGTGCAATGTGTGACAACGCAGCGCACTCCGTCCGCGGCGGCCTCGAGAAGGTCGTGCCCGGACTGAACAAATACTAAGGTGACCATGGACGACTTGGAGGCAATCCGGCAACGGAAGTTGCAGGAACTCCAGGCCCGCCAGGAAGCCGCTCAGAAGAACGAAGAGACCGAAGCGGCCCAGGCCGCGGAGCAGGACGCCGCCGTCGAGCGGCTTCTGTTGCAAATCCTGGAACCCGAGGCACGCGAGCGCCTCACCCGCATCCGCATGAGCCGGCCCGAATT
>JBFGSX010000194.1:0-4163 GCA_041566495.1 Thermoplasmatota archaeon | reverse complement strand
GTCACGCCCGTGGGCGGGATGGTCGGCAACCGGTCGCCATCGGTGAACACCCAGAGGCGCAGCACGAGGCTGTTGTTCTTCTGGATGACGCTGTCCATGGGTTGGATCTCCATCTTGACGTCCAGCGGCTCGCCGGGGACGACGGGAACAGGTTCCGTGCCGCCGGCGGCGTACAGGAGGTTCATGGTGGTCCAACCAAGGCGGCGGTCTTCGCCGTCGGGGCTGCGTTCGTAGAGGTACGCTGCCATGTAGCCGCCAGGACCGTGGGGTTCCACGGTGACGTGGACCTTGGGCAACCCCGCGATGAGCATGTCCTGGCTCATGGGCCCAAGGGTGAAGTCGACGGACATGGGCGCCACTGGGGCATTGGCGACCGTGGGCAGACTGGCTTGGCCCAGGACGTTGGGTGGCAGGATGAAGCGACCGGGCTCAGCGTCCTTCTCGACGAGGACCCCTTGGGCGGAGGTGCCGAGGACCATCCAATCGGCGTCGCGGGGTGGGAAGTGGGCTTCGTTGCGCCAGCGACCCAGGTCGTCCATGACCTGGACGGCAGGGCCGGTGCTGACGTTCAGGCCCTTGAGTTCACTTTCGAGCCAGCGCAGCAGGATCTCGTTGTGGTCGGCGCGGTACATCTCGGCGCGGACACCGTCGTTGCCGATGCCGTCCGGCCAAGCGTGGCCCCATTGACCCAGGAGTTGCTTGGTCTTGATGCCCTGCTTCTCCAATTCGTCCACCCAAGGGACGACTTGGCTGGGGTCCACGTTCCAGTCCTGCAGGCCTTGCACGCTGAACACGCTGCCTTCGTAGTTGGCTTCCACACCGCCCTTGCGGTTGCGTTCCTGCCACCAGCCGGTGGGGTCGTAGCCGGTGGTCGCGGCGACGCCAGAGAGGGCGAGGCCTTGGTAGGCATCCGGGCAGATGAGGCGGCCGGGGATGTCGGTACGGTCGGCGCTGCTGACACCGCCAGCGATGTAGAGGGCGTTCAGGAGCGCGGGGCCGCGCATTTCGCTGCTGCCGTTGCGGTACATGAGGCCGTGCATGTCCGGGACGCCACTGATGGGGATGATCGTCTTGAGGTGAGGGTTGCCGAGGCTGGCGACGCCCCAGGGCGTGGAGCCATCGTAACTGACGCCGGTCATGGCGACGTTGCCGTTGCTCCATTCTTGCGTGCCGAGCCAGGTCACGGCTTGGTCGATGTCGGCGGTCTCTTGGGGACCCATGAGGTCGTTGCAACCGTCGCTGCCGGCGGTGCCCCGCACCGCGTGGGTGGCGAAGGCGTAGCCGTGGGGAACGAGTTGTTCGATGAGGTTCTGCACGGCGCCGCCGGGTTGGTCGACGGTGCGGCCCCCTGCCTGCGGGGCGTAGAAGTAGGGGCTACTGAACAGCATCACCGGGAAGGGTCCGTCGCCATCGGGTAGCCAGAGGGCCATCTCGATGTTGGCGCCGTCCAGTTCACTGGGCACGTCGATGCGCACGGGGGGCAGGATGTCCAAGGCACCCTGCACGAGGACCCGGCTGTAGGGACCCGTGAAATTGTAGGTGCCCTGGGGAACCGCTTCTTCGGCGCCAGGGACCGGGATCACGGCGGGCGTGGGCTCGGGGGCGGCCTCATTGGGGGTCTCTACGTTCGCGCAACCTGCCAAGGTCGTCGCCACTAGCGCCATGATCAACCATTGAACTCGCATCAATACCAAGCGGACCATGCCGGGTTCGACCCTTAGCCGTTGTTGCGGACGCTCAAGCCCTTTAGGGAGCGCATCACTGCGAATCCGTGGACGTTCCCGCCGCCGCCCGAGACGCCCGTCAGGCCGCGCGCCGACTCTTGCAGGCCAGTGACGCCGAGCGCCGAGCGGCGCTGCATGCCATCGCAGACGCTCTGACAGCCGCCCAGGACCGGATCCAGGCCGCCAATCAAAAGGACCTGGACGAGGGCGTCGACCTGAGCCCCGCCCTTCGCCAGCGCCTGTCGTTCCCCGTGGCCAAGCTCGCCCCCGCCGTCGACGGCGAGCGACAGGTCGCAGACCTGGACGACCCCGTGGGACAGGTCTTGCGGGCCACCGACCTCGCGGACGGCCTTCGCCTGTTCCAAGAGACCGTGCCCTTGGGCGTGGTGGCATGCATCTTCGAGTCCCGCCCAGACGTCTGCATCCAGATCCCCGCCCTCAGCCTCCGCACTGCCAATGCAGTGCTTCTGAAAGGCGGCAAAGAGGCCCGCCATACCAACGAAGCCATCGTCACCGTCATCCGTGAGGCGGTCAACGAAGCGGGGCTCCCCGCCGACGCGGTGCAACTCCTGCCCGACCGGGAAGCGGTCCAGCACCTCTTGGATTTGGATGGACTCGTGGACCTCATCATCCCCCGGGGCTCCAATGAACTGGTCCGCTCCATCCAAGCCAAGACCCACATCCCGGTCCTTGGCCACGCGGCAGGCATCTGCCACATCTACATCGATGCAGCCGCGGACCCCGACACAGCCACCCACATCGCATTGGATGCCAAACTCGACTACCCCTCCGCGTGCAACGCCGTAGAGACCTTGCTTGTCCATGAATCGATGCGCCCCTGGTTCGAAGGCTTCCAGAAGCGCTTGGAAGACGGCGGAGGCCGCATCGATCCGGCCCCAGACTACGATACGGAATACGGCGAACCCACCCTTGCGGTCCGTTTCGTCCCGGACCTGGACACGGCCCTGGAACACATTGCCGAGCACGGCAGCGGCCACACGGAATGCATCGTCACCGAAGATCACGAAGCCAAGCAGCGTTTCCTGCAGAACGTCGACGCAGCCGGCGTCTACGTCAATGCGTCCACCCGCTTTGCAGATGGCTACCGCTACGGCCTCGGTGCCGAAGTGGGCATCAGCACCAGCAAGATCCACGCCCGAGGCCCCGTCGGTCTCGAAGGCCTTGTCTCCACCCGCTGGGTCCTGGTGGGTTCGGGACATGCTGCCGGCGACTTCAAAGCCGGCGGGTTTCTTCATCAGCCGGCTGCAGGCAGCATCGAAGAGGCCATCCAATGATCCCAAACCGTCGCGTCGTCATCAAACTGGGCACCAACACCCTCTGTGATCCCAATGGGATGCCAGACAAAGGCCTCATGACCGCCTTGGCACGGGAGATCCACGACCTGCGGCAACATGGCCACCAATTCCTGATCGTCACCAGTGGCGCCATCGGCATCGGCCGAGGCCTCCTCCACCTCACAGACACCCAATTGGATGTCCCCGGCCGGCAAGCCTGTGCCGCCGTGGGGCAACATCGCCTCATGCAGTGTTGGGATGAAGCTCTGGGCTCCAGCAAGATCCGCGCCGCCCAGATCCTCGTCGCGTCCGACACGTTCGAGCGTCGCCGCCGCTACGTCAACCTGCGCAATTGCCTCGAGGCCCTCCTGAAGCATGGCGCCGTGCCGATCATCAACGAGAACGACACGACGTCCACCGAGGAGATCGAGACGTCGTTCACGGACAACGATCGCCTCGGCGCCCTTGTGGCGGCCAGGATCGAAGCGGACGCATACATCATCCTCAGCGACGTCAAGGGCCTCTACGACAAGCCCCCCCACGCCAAGGGCGCCAAGCTCGTGGCCCGAGTGGAAGCCGTGGATGACGACGTCATGGCCATGGCCGGCCCCAAGACCAGCCGCAATGGCCGAGGGGGCATGCACAACAAACTGGAATCGGCCCGCTTCCTTACGGAGGCCGGCATCCCGGTAGTGATCGCCTACGGTCGTGAAGACAACATCCTCCACCAACTCCTGGAGCCCCACGACGAACCCGACGTGGAGCGCCCAGGCACCTGGTTCACGCCCGTCGGGCAGCGGGATGGCATGGAGCGCTGGATCGCCGCCATGGTGCCCCAAGGAGCCATCGAGATCGATGCAGGCGCCGTCAAGGCCCTGCAAGACGGCTTCCACCTGCTTCCTGCAGGAGTCACAGGTATCGAAGGAGAATTCCCCGTGGAATCCGTGGTGGAGATCAAGCACGACGGCAAGGCGGTCGCCCGGGCCGTCTGCTTGTTCAGCAGCATCGACCTATTGCGCTGCCAGGGCATGCAAAGCGACGAAGCCAAGGCGACGCTGGGCCTTGAAGGGACGGTCAATGTGACCCGAAAAGGTCGCCTCGTGCTGCTCTGAGTCTATGTCTCGCACTCGATGCCATTGAGGGC
>JBFGSX010000193.1:0-4184 GCA_041566495.1 Thermoplasmatota archaeon | reverse complement strand
GGAAGAGACCGGCTTGACGTCGGAGGCGTTCTACCAAGCCAGCTACGTCAATCGCTTCTACTTGGCCGAGCGGGACCAGATCATCCTCAGCCCGGTGTTCTGTGCCAGGGTGCCGTTCGAGTCCCAAGTGGTGCTCAATGATGAGCATACAGACTACCATTGGGGTAGCGCTGAGGAGACCATGAAGCGATACGTGTGGCCGGGCCAGAGGAAGTCTTTGAAGATCTGCCGGGAGCAATTTGTACTCGCGGAGCCACGCAAAGAGAGCCTCATCGACCATTTGTTGGCATGACCAGCCGAAGCCTCTAAGACACCACAAGAGGGGTGGCGGGCATGCGTGCCGCCGTGACCATCGTCTTGGTCGCATTGCTTGCCGGATGTGCCACGGCACCCGAAACTAGCGATTCCGCTGCAGTGGCCCCAGCCTCCACCGAGAGCGAGATTCTCATTGATGCGCCGGCGTGGGAGCGAGGCCAATGGTGGACGTACAGGTTCAATGATGGCTCGACCTACACTTGGGTCGTCACAGACGTGGCAAGCGGCTACACTGTGCACGTGGACGATGCTGACCTGGCCTTCTCTGACGTCCTGGATGACATCAGCACCGTTGGTCCGATCACCAAGCGACTTGAGGGTGCCCAGGAGGGGCAACTCATCCAGTTCTTCGATTGGCCCCTGGCACAGAACAAGACCTGGGAGCTGATCTGGGATGGCCAGAGGTTCACCGCAACGGCCTCCGTGGCGGGCGACGAAGCCATGGTGGAAGCCATCGCCGATGATGGGGAGATCCGTCGTTACGGCTACGACAATGCCACCCAATGGTTCTCCTTCATCGAAGGGGTCGACGGCAACGGAAGCATCGTCTGGCGCGTCGAACAAGTAGCCAACGGCATGCAGTATGCAGGCACGTACGTCCGCTACGACATCTACCCGCACCTCGATCACACTTGGGGCGCCGGCCCGGTCCGCGGAACCATGGATGGTCTCAATGTCACGGCGGATGCGGCCGAACTGTGGTATGACCTCACGCTCGCCTGCGGCACCGACAATGGCCAAGCCATGTACGCCCTGGTCCCGCCAGGGGCCAACCAAGAAGGCCTCGTCAGCAGCGACGATTGCCCGGACGAGATCCATGCACGGGGGGTCATCCCGGCGTACGAGGGCCTCTGGCGCAGTTCCGCCACCGCCAATGATGTAGCGGGTCGGGTCGTGGTCATTCCCCGCACCATGTTCGAAGAGACCCTCTAGCGCGGGTCTTGCTCTCGTGGCTTCTTTGATTCCACCAAACAGCTTAACCCCTGCAATGAGGCCTGGGCAGTATGCTCCGCCTGCTCTGCCTGCTGGTCATCGCGACGCTCTCCGGCTGCGTCGGCGACGATGGTCCCAAAGACCCTGCCGATGAACAAGTCCGCGCTGAGGCGGAAGACGAGCTGGCGTTCAATCCGCCGGCATGGGCCCTTGGCGACTGGTGGACGTTCCGCGACAACGACGGGGATGAACGCACGTGGGTCGTCACCGAGGCTGGCAATGGCTACACGGTCGACATCGACGCCGGGGATCTGGCCTTCATGGATGCCGCGTTCTCGGACGTCAGCACCATCGGCAGCATCAACGCGGAGCTGGATGGGGTCCAGGACGGCACCCCGGTCGAATTCTTCGCTTGGCCCCTGATCGACGGCAGCACGTGGGAGCTCCAATGGGATGGCCTGCCATTCGTGGCGACCGCGTCAGTGACCGCCGAGGAGGCCACCGTCGAGGCGATCTCCGGGAACACTGAGCGCACCTACGTGTACGACGAGGCGACCCGCTGGTTCTCCAGCATCGAAAGTCGCGTCAATGGCACCGTCGACTGGAGCCTGGAATTGGTTTCGTCCGGGCAAGCCTACGCCGGCACCTACGTGCGTTACGAGATCCATGACGAACAGCGCTTCACCTTCGACCCCGCCACGGGTCAGCAAGAAGCCAGCGAGTTGCAGGTCCCCGAGACCGCCACCGACGTCTGGTACGATCTGGACTTGACGTGCGTGGCTGCGAACGCCATCCCCGGCGCCATCCACTACGCCCTGCAACCGCCAAGCCCCACCACAAAGGGCCTCGTCGTCTCGTCGGCATGTCCCGTGACCATCGACAGCACCGAGACCTTGGAGGTAGAGGCAGGTACCTGGCGCACCGCCCTCGACGTCCGTGGCGTCCAGGGGACCATCACCGTCATCGTGCGCACCCTGCACGAGTACACCCTTTGAGCCCCGCCCAACCTTCTTGACCCACCCCCTGCTCAGCGCTTCGTGGACTGGACCGAGAAGCATCGCCCGCACTCCCTCAAGGAGATCGTCGGCAACGGCCCCTCGGTCAAGAAACTCCACGATTGGGCCCAGGCATGGGAAACCGGCATCCCCGCCAAACGGGCCGTCATCCTTTCGGGACCTCCGGGCACCGGCAAGACCAGCGCCGCCTTGGCACTCGCCAACGACATGGGCTGGGCGGTCATCGAACTGAACGCCTCCGACGCCCGCAACGCGGAGGCCATCAAGCGCGTCGCCTCCGCCGGCGCCATGCACCAGACCTTCGCACAGGACGGATCGTTCCACCGCGTGGGCGAGAAGGATGGTCGCAAACTCATCATCCTCGATGAGGCGGACAACCTCTACGAACGCCTGAGCGGCGAGAACGCCGCCGGTGGCGGAAGCAACCTCTCTGACAAGGGCGGCAAGGTGCAGATCGTGCAGACGATCCGGGAGACCAAGCAACCCATTGTCCTCATCGTCAATGACCTCTATGAGCTCACCAAGGGCTCCGGGTCGTCCCTGAAGACCCTCGCGGAGACCATCAAATGGACCCGCGTGAACGTCCGCAGCATCCCCAAGGCCCTCGCAGGCGTCGCAGCCAAAGAAGGCATCAAGGTCGACCTGCCCGTACTGGAGGCCATCGCCGCCAAGGCCGAAGGCGACCTACGCGCCGCGGTGCGAGACCTGGAATCCATCTGCATGGGCCGGACGGAGGTCACCGTCGCTGCGCTGGATTCCATCGGTCAGCGTGACACGACCTCCAATATGTTCGACGTGGTCCGACACATCCTGAAGGGCCGCAACATGGCGGATGTCCGCCGGGAAGCCCGCGACGTCGATGGCACCCCCGAAGACATGGTGTTGTGGATCGACGAGAACATGCCCAAAGAGTACGTGCACCCAGAGGACCTGGTGGCGGGCTACGAGATGCTCAGTCGAGCCGACGTGTTCCTGGGACGCACCCGCAGCACCCAGAACTACCGCCTCTGGGCGTACGCCGGCGACCTGGCCACCATCGGCGTCATGGCCGTCAAGCAACACCCGGGCCCCCGTGGCTTCGCGCCGTTCGGGTTCCCGCAGTGGCTCATGAAGATGAGCCGCAGCCGGGGCATGCGTCAGACCAAGGACAAGCTGGCCTTGCACCTGGGCCGGGAGACCCACCAATCCAAGCGCAAGGCGCGTATGGAACAGGTCGAGCCGTTCACCGTCCTGTTCGCGCAGGACGAAGAGTTCCAAGTCCACCAGAGCCACTTGATGGACCTCTCTGATGAGGAGATCGCGCTGTTGCTCGGTGGCAAGGCCAAGGACAAGCGCGTCAAGGCGATCCGGGATGCGGTGAACAAGCTGCACGAGGAACACGGTCCCGTGGCCCGCGAATTCGGCTTCAAAGGCGATGCGGCCCCCGCACCCAAGCGCAGCGAGGCGAACCTCTTCGAAGCGGCCAAGCCAAAAGAGCCGGAAGCAAAGCCGGCCGAGCCTGAAGCGAAGCCCGAAGCCAAGGCTGAGGCCGGGGAAGAGAAGCCCGAAGCGAAGCCCAAGCCCAAGCCCGACGGTGGGCAGCAGCGCCTCTTCTAACCCAGCAGCGTCGAGAGGCGCCAGCCGGCGAGCGCCATCAGCGGCCCGCCCACGCCGTTGGCCAACATGTTGCCGAATGCCAAGGGCACGCGGCCTTCATGCCACAACTCGACGGTCTCGACGCTGAACGTACTGAGGGTCGTGAAGGCGCCAAGGAATCCGACCGCGAACAGCAGGCGGGGTCCGTGCTCCATGCCATGGTCCAAGAACAGCAAACCCAGCGTGAAGGAGCCGAGCAGGTTCACGGCGAGGGTCGCCCAGGGGAAGCCTATGCGGGGGATCCATGTGGAGGCCGCGAAACGAGCGACGGCCCCGAGGGCGCCT
>JBFGSX010000192.1:0-4197 GCA_041566495.1 Thermoplasmatota archaeon | reverse complement strand
GCCGTGCCGGGTGCCGGCATGGCGCTGCAATGCTTCGAGGAGGCGTTCATGGATGGCGCGTGCGGCGGGCGTGGCCAATAGTTGGTCGCCTGCGGTGTCGCCCCGGACGGCCCGGACGAGTTCTACGGCACGGCGCTCGCTGATGCCTTCGACCTCGGTCAGGGCCTGCAGGTCGGCGCCTTGGGCTGCTGCAAAGAACCCGGCATCGTCGCCAAAGGCACGGCGGATGGCGGACGCCAGGCCGGGGCCGACGCCGGGAAGGGTCTCAAGGGAGGGCATGTCAGGCCTCCGCCTCGATGGGTTCCGCCCGAGCGGGGACTCCCGCGTCGTCGGCGTCGTCCGTGGCGCGGATACGGTTGTCCGGGCGCAGTTCGTAATCCTCTTCGAGCTTGTAGACTTGGAAGTACTGCCTGTCGAGCAGCACACCGGTGGTCTTGTGGCGGCGGGCGGCGCCACCGACCCAGCGCCAGATCTCCACTTGGTCGAACAACGGGTCCCAGGGCACTTCGGAGAGGTCGTCCTTCTTGCGGCCGACACCCCCGTCCGCGGTGACCTGCACCCAACGGGTGCGCTCGCCATGCTTCTTGGCGACCAGGTCGATGCAGCCGAACACGTCGTTGCTCTGGCTGAAGTACATCTTGCCGCGCTGGACTCCGGTGCGCACGCAGCGGTGCACGGTGTAGCCCCAAGACTCGAGGATCTTGATGGCGCGCAGTTCGATGGCGGTGCCCTTGGCGTTTCGGTTCACCATGGTGACTTCAGGATGAAAACCCCGGATCCCGGCAAAGACGGTGAGGGAGGGCCTGGTGAAAGCACTCAGGGCCGCAGGGGGCCCGGTCCTCGGCTCACAGACCCACCTGGGCCGGAGGATGTTTAACCCCCGGCGTCCATACTATGGGTTGCGTGCAGGATCATTGCCGATCCACGGCTCCTGTCAAATTCCTCCATTTGGGAGGCAATGCTATCGGGAGACACGCAGCGGCCACCCGGCCGTGAGGCGAGAACCATGAAAGTGCGAGATGTAATGACCACGGAACTCATCACCGTGGACAAAGACCGGAACCTGAAGGACGTGCTCACGCTGATGGAGCAGCACAAGATCACGAAGCTCCCTGTCGTCGATGGGGAGGGTCGGCTGATCGGCATCGTCACAGACGGCAAGATCGCCGACAAACTGGGCCGGGCCCACAACAAGCACATCCAGACCGGCACGTTGCGTGCCTCCAGCGTCATGGACAAGGACTGCATCATGGCGCACCCCGATGAAGCCCTCGAGACATTGTTGGCCGACGTCGGAAAACCCGGCCTCACCATGATCCCCGTCGTCAAAGGCGACGTCCTCGTGGGCGTCGTCACCAAATCGGACCTCCTCCAACTGGTGGACTCCAAGGACGACGTGGCCAGCGTCATGGCCCGCGAGGTCAAGGCGGTCAGTGCCGGGGAACGCCTCGTCCACGCCCGCCGCCTCTTGCTCGACCACGACGTCGCCAGGCTCCCCGTCCTCGAAGGCGGCCGCCTGCGAGGCATCATCGCCGAACACGAGATCGCCACGGCGTTCGCCGGCTTCAAGTTGGCTGACGAAAGCGTACAGAAGGCGATGGTGCGAGAACTCAACGTCGGGGACTACATGGTCCATGACGTCGTCACCGGCACCCCAGAGATGTCCTGCAGCGACGCCGCCCAGGTCATGCGTGACCGCCACGTGGGCGCCTTGCCCATCGTCAACGGTGACGGCACCATCCAAGGCATCGTGACCCGTACGGACCTGATCCGCACCTACGCGTCATAGCCCACTGGACCTCTTCAGCGGCTGGCCCCTTCAGGCCCCTTTTCCGTCCCCCCTCTTCCTTGATTGTCCGCGCCTGGCCCCGCAGGGGGTGGCCCCCGGCGCCCCGTTTCGAGCGCCCAAAGGCATCACATTGACACCAATCCTTATTTGTGGGAAGATGAGGTGGTGAGCGTGGTGTTCCGGATGCGTATCCTATCGACCCTCCTGTTGCTTGCAGTCACGGCTGCCATGGTCGGCCCCTCCCGGGCCGACCCGACCGCCCCCGCTGCTGCCGACCCCATGGCCGGCCAAGAGGCCAACACGTGCCAGGAGAACTCCAGTTTCCAATGCTGCGGCGACATCCAATTGGTGTTCCGCAACCCCGACCTGAACCCCAGCGGCGGACAACCCATCCGTGCCCACGGATCCCTGTTCGCCCAGTTCCAGGCCATCGGTGACCGAGCTGGCGACATCGCCTTCTTCGGCTTCAGCTTCAGTGCCCTGTCCCAGCAGGCCTCCGAAGAACAGGTGTGTGGCCAAGACCCCTGGGCTCCCAGCGGTGCCTACGTGATCAACTACCGCGCTGACACCAACGCGGAAGACGGCTTCTTCATCAATCTCCAGACCGAACTCGTCCCCGACGGCGACTACATGGCCGCTGTCCACGGCTACGATTCCGCCAACAACGAGATCGCCCGCGCATGGACCCTCGCAGCCGTCGACAACTGCGACGGCGGGCCACCCGCCCGCTGCGACGGGGACACCACCCAACACACCCGCCAGGACAAGACCATGCCCTGGCCCATCATGCTCCCCGGTGACGGCACCCTCGACGCCGACGCCATCGGCGCCCCTTCCGGCTCCACGCTCACCCTCGAATTCGCCGAGCCCCTGAGCGAACTCCGCGTCTACGTCAACGGCCAACTCATCCACGAAAAGGATGGCGCCATCCAAGGCATGGAGAGCTACCCCGGCCGCGAATGGGATGATGACCTGCTGCCCGGCTACGGTCCCTTCGGTCTCGGCGGAACCGTTGCTGCCGAATGCAGCGCACAGCCCCCGCAAGAATGCGGCTTCCTCGGCGAAGCCTGGGCGTACGACCAACCCATCACCGACGACGACGTCGTCCGCGTGGAAGCGGTCGACATGGCCGGCAACCTCGCCAAGAAGGAGCTGCACATCGGCTCCGGTGTCGGCGGCGCCCAGACCAACACCGCTCCGTCCCTGACCTTCACCGCCGAGGTCCTGGAACGCCAGGTCCCGGCAGGCAGCACGGCGATCTTCCCGGTCAGCTTCCAGAACACTGGCGGCACGACGGCCCACCCCATTGCCAGCGCCACCGGCCCGGACGGCTGGGAACTCGAATGGTTCCCCGCCCACACCCCCACCGGCCCCGGCCCGACCTCCAAACAGGAACTGAACGCCCGCGTCCCGCCGGCCGAGAAGCCAGGCATCTACAAGGTCAACGCCACCATCGAATACGATGCCGGCGGAGGCCAGACCAAGGCGCAGAAGTGGTCCTTCACGGTGCTCGTCGGTGACGGTGTGAGCGTCGACGAGACCGGCAACGAGACCAAGTCGGACGGCAAGGGCAAAGACAGCCCCGGCCCCGGCGCGCTCGTCCCGGTCGGCATCGCCATCGCCGCCCTGCGCCGCCGACGCCACTGAACGACGTCCCGTCGCGACCCGGCAGCGCCCGTCCGCCTGCCCAGCCTCCTCCCTTCCTCCTCTCTTTGGCCGCCCCCCGGCGGCTCCTTGGCCCCTCGCCGGTCATCGTCCGGCGCCCGGATCCAGGCTGGTTTCGCGTGGAACGCCTGGTGCTGCCTGCGCGGGCTCGGTAGTCAAGGCCTAAATACACCGTAAGAGTCGGAGAGTTCCAGGCTTACTCCTGGGGAGGGGCCTGAGGTGAAACGCATTCCTAGCTTCACGTTCCGCGTCGCCGGTGAATCCGGTGAAGGCGTCATTTCTGCAGGCGAAATCGCGACTCTAGCGATCAGTGACATCGGCTTCAACGTCTTCACGTTCGAATCCTACCCCGCCGAGATCAAGGGCGGTCACTGCTGGTTCCAGGTCCGCGCAGCCAACGACGAAGTCAACTCCGCTGGCAGCCACGTGGACGTACTCTGTGCGTTCAACCAGGAAGCCATCGACAAGCACTTGGACACGGTCCGCCCCGGCGGTGTCTTGATATACGACCCCGGTCAGGTCAAGAACGTCCCCGAGAAGCCCGACCTCGTCGTCTACGCCATCGACTTCGACAAGCTCGTCAAAGAGCTCGTCGGTTCCCCGAAGAGCAAGAACGTCTTCGCCGTCGCTTGCTTCGGTGCGCTGTACGACATCCCTGCCAACAACCTCAAGGGCACCGTCCGCAAGAAGTTCAAGGGCAAGAACCCGAAGATCCTCGAGAAGAACGACGAAGCCGTCGATGC
>JBFGSX010000191.1:0-4222 GCA_041566495.1 Thermoplasmatota archaeon | reverse complement strand
GTGGTGGCCGAAGCGATTGCGGCTTTCCGTCTTGGTCCAACTCAACGTGGGGGCGCTGGGCAAACCGATGTCGAAGTCCAACACCACCCGCATGAAGGACTCCAAGAGACTGCGATGGGTACCGATGGGGTCGATGTGTTTGCGCCCCCTGGCTTTCTTGCTCTCTGCTCGCCGGGCCCGGACATTGTCTGCTTCGAGGTGCGCATGGTACGCGGCCACATCGTCGGTGTCAAGGCGCTTCTCGGGGATGGAGAGCATGCGGCAGAGCAAGATCCCAGAGACCCCTCGCAGGACGCCCTCGGGGGCGTCTTGCAGGTGGTGGCTCAAGCGGAAGTAGTAGCGCCCGTCCCGTTTGCGGATGGTGCTTTTTGTCGAGACGTACGGAAAGAATGCCACGTGAGGGGCCGGCCGGGCTTCCACGCCCAGCAGCCGCTCATGCACGCTCTGCACCAAGGGCACCAACGCGGGCGCCGCCTCTTCCCCCATCCAGGACTGGCAGCCCCTGGACGCATATAATCCGGCGGCGGCCCACGACCGGGACCCCGTTGCAGCGTCGAACGCCACGCCACAGGGCGTTGCTGGGGGCAAGGACGTGGTGGCAAGGGCCTGTTGGCCTCCTGGAGAGTTTCTTCCACCAGGATGAAAGGAACCCTTATCCCCGTCGGGCCCCCATCTAGGGTATACGGGATTGCCATGGCTGTCGGCTTCGTCCTCATCAGTGCCGCCCCCCAGAAGGAGCATGACGTGTACAACACGCTCCTGAAGGTGTCCGAGATCGTAGAGTTGCACCCGCTCTTTGGTGAGTACGACCTCATCGCCAAGCTGGAAGCAGCCGATTTCGACACACTGGGTCACGTCATAGTCAACAAGATCCGTTCCATCGAAGGTGTCGTCGACACCAAGACACTGACGGGCACCAAGTTCTGACATGGCGCTTGATACTGTCTTCGCAGCCACAGCGCTGCTCAGCTTCGCGTTCACGCTATTCGTCGCCGGATTGTTCGGCGCCAAGTTCGGTCAAGGCCGCAGCCGCGGCATCGGCATCCTCATCGCCCTCGTTGCGGTCTTGGTGGCGGGCGTCTTCATGGCCTTGACGTGGCACATCGTGCCCGGCATCGAGCCCATCTTCGATGACCGCCTGGTCAGCCAGAGCATCATCGCGGTGCTGGCCGCTACGCTAGGTGCGATCGTCGCTATCGTGACGTTCGTGGCCAGCGTGATGAAGGCTTAGACGAGCCCGACGACGAAGCGGTCCACTTCGCCACTGACCAGCAGCCCGCCGTGTTGCATGGCGCGCAGTTCGTCCATGAAGCGCTGGCGATCCATGGCCTCGGGGTACAGGTAGCGGGTCAGCGTGACGCTGACACCCCCATCGGTGTCCTCGATGTCGTAGTCTGCGTTGCGGCGCTGGAAGACGCCCCGCAAGTGGAGTTTGAGTTTGCCCCGAGCGGTCTCGTCGAGTTTGTGGTCGCCGTATTGGACCTCGAAGCGGGTCTCGAGGCGCCAGGAGGGTGCGCCACCCTTGCCTGCCAGGAGCATGCTGACGCCACCGATGGTGACGCGGTCCACGAAGGCGTAGCCGACGGGGGCATCCACGGGTTCGACGGCGATGCCGTCTTCTTGGAGCCAGGCACGCATGATGCCGTGGTCCATCAGGCCACCGCCCTTTCGAGTGCGACGATGCCGGGGAGTGCTTTGCCTTCGAGGAATTCGAGGCTGGCGCCGCCGCCGGTGCTGACGTGGGTGACGTGGCTGGCGATGCCGAACTTCTGGGCTGCCGCAGCAGAGTCGCCACCACCGACGATGGTGGTGCCACGGTTGTCCATCAAGGCCTGGGCGATGGCGCGGGTACCGAATTGAAATGCCTGCCATTCGAAGACCCCCATGGGGCCGTTCCATAGCACGGTCTTGCTGCTGGCGATGGCCTTGGAGAAGCTGCGCATGGTGTCGGGGCCGATGTCGAGTCCCATCCAGTCGGGGTGCTGGTGGCCGATGCGGACGGCACGGTGTTCAGCCTTCTCGGCGAAGGAGTCGGCTTCTTCCACGTCGCTTGGGAGCAGGACTTCGACGCCTTTCTCTGCGGCCTTCTCCAGCATGTGGCGGGCGTAGTCCAGGCGGTCTTCTTCCACGAGGCTCTTGCCGACGTTGTGGCCTTGGGCGCGCAGGAACGTGAAGGCCATGCCGCCACCAATGATGATGCGGTCGGCTTTGTCCAGCAAGGCTTCGATGACGTCGATCTTGTCGCTGACCTTGGCGCCCCCAAGGATGGCCGTGAAGGGGCGCTCGGGAGCCGTGAGGGCTTGACCGAGGGCTGTGAGTTCCTTCTCGATGAGGTAGCCGGCGTAGGATGGGAGATGGTGTGCGACGCCGGTGGTGCTGGCGTGGGCGCGGTGGGCGGTGCCGAAGGCGTCGTTGACGTAGACATCGCCGAGGCGGGCCAGCGCTTGCACGAAGCCGTCTTCGTTGGCGGTCTCACCGGCGTGGAAGCGGAGGTTCTCAAGCAGCAAGACGTCGCCGTCGGCGAGGGCGCGGCTGGCGGCTTCGGGTTGCTCGCCGATGCAGTCGTCGGTGAAGACGACATCCGTGTCCAGCAGTTTGCTGAGACGGCGAGCGACGGGTGCGAGGGAGTACTTGGGGTTCTGTTCGCCCTTGGGTCGGCCCAGGTGGCTGCACAGGATGACCTTGGCGTCTGCTGCGCGCAGTGCCTCGATGGTGGGCAGTGCGGCGCGGATGCGCAGGTCGTCACTGACCTTGCCGTTGTCGAGGGGGACATTGAAGTCGACGCGGACGAGGACGCGCTTTCCTTGGAACGCGCCTTCGGCGATGCCTTGGTCGAGTGTCTGGACCTTCACGGGCCGGCGAGCCCGAGGCCCTTCATAGAGGACGCGCCCCTCATTCGACGTCTTGGTCTTCTTCCGCTTGCTCTTCGAGTTCTTCGGGTTCCGTCACGGGGTCGCAGCGGATGAGGAACTCTGGGACCGCTTCGTCGGGGCCCATGGCGATGACCAGGTCGCCCCCTTTGAGGCGGAAACTACCCCGGACCTTGCTGTGCCAGCGGTTGCCGCGGCGCACGGCGAGGATGCGCATGCCGGTCTCGGTCTCCAGTTCGATCTCCCGCAAGCGGGGCCCGACGAACGGGCTCTGTTCGTGGACGACGACCTTGGTGATGCTGCTGTCGGAATCGCGGATGCTCTCGGCGAGCACCGGGTGCAGTTCCACGTCCCGTAGGACCACGTCGGCGATCTCGAGGGCGCTGTTGGCGATGACCTCGGCGGCTTGGGCGACGCGCAGGGCGATGATGGCGCTGTCGATGTCCAAGGCGTCCGCCTTGACGCGCTCCATCAGCATCCGTTGCAGGCGGGTGAGATGATCCCCCATCTCTTCTTCCAGTTCCGCCACCGCTTGTGCGAGTTTGTTGCTGTCGTAGAATACGCTGCTGTAGGCGAGGTCCACCATCAGTTCGCTGGTGTCCTTCATCTCCAACAGCAGTTCTTCGGGGGTCTCGGCACTCATAGTTCGTCCTCCTCGCCGGCCATGTAGCGTTTGAAGTGGTCTGCGCCTTCTCGTTGTCCGCGCACCACGAGGCTATCGCCGCCGTGGATCTCCACGTTGTGGTTGGGGTCGTAGATCCAGCGTTTGCCCCGGCGCAGGGCGATGACACGGACGCCGGTCTGGGTCTCCAATTCCAGGGCGCCGAGGGTCTGGCCGACGACGCGGCTCTCCCCGGGGACCGTGAGGGTGCCCACGCGGTCGTCGGCTTGGTCAAGGACCTTGCCGAGGAATGACTTGGCCGTGAGGTCGGCGTCCAGGACCTCGACCATCTGGGCGGCGGCGTTGGCGATGTGTTCGCTGGCGTCCGCGATCTGCAGGATGCCGGCCACTTGTTGGGCCTCATCCTTGTTGCGGACACTCATGGAAGCGATGAGCCGAAGTTGGTACTTCAGCCAGTCCATGCGCTGCTCGAGAAGAGCCACTTCTTCGCTGATCGGGTCGGATGCCAGGACAAGGGCACTGTAGGCGAGGCTCGTCATGAGCTCGCTCAGGTCCTTCATCTCGGTGAGGATCTCGAGCACGGTGACCGGCTCGTATTCGACCTCTTCGTAAGCATCCATGCGGCGTTTTTTCCAGAATTTCATAAGGCGAGCCCCTCCGCTGCGAGCAGAAGGAAGACGATGCCCACGGCGTCACCCACGGAGGTGAGCACCGGGACCACGACGTTGTC
>JBFGSX010000190.1:0-4222 GCA_041566495.1 Thermoplasmatota archaeon | reverse complement strand
TACCAGAACTGGCTGGACCTGTTGCGCAAGAGCGACACGCAGGCGGTCCATTTCCTGAACGTCACGGCCTTCGTGGCGGCAGGCACCTACTTCGTCATCGCCAAGATCACGTTCCTCCGCCTCTGGCTCATCCACATCGTCGGCAACCACACCAAGTGGATGCTCGACCTGTTTGGCCAAGGGGACAAGGCGAACATCCAGTTCGTCGTGGACAAGACCGACACCACGGGTCCTGTGACGTTCTTCTACCCCGATTATTACTGTGAGGCCTCCGGGGCCCGCAACGACCTGATCGGCCAATACTGCGCCGAGCACGGCCTGGACAATATCCGGACGTTCTTCCCCGAACCCAGCACTTGGTTCGAGCACATGATGTTCTACAAGGCCGAAGCCCAAGGCGTCGTGCCGGTCAGCATCATCCTTGCCTGCACCGCCATCCAGAGCATCATGCTCTTCGTCGGTTTGTTCGCTGGCACCGAGGCGCACTGGAAGAAGAAGCTGCAGATGAGCGTCATCGTCGGCGCCATCATCTACGTCCTCAACCTGGTGCGCAACACGGGCATCATCTGGTTCTTCGGCCAGGGCCACGCCAGTTTCTGGACCATGCACAACGCCATCGGCAAGGGCGGCAGTCTGCTGGCCATGATCGGCATCGCGTTCGCCGTGTTCCGCTACTTCCCCGAGTTCTTCAAGAGCCTCAGCGAAGTCCTGGACCTACCCGACCGCGACGGCCCCATTGAGCAGACGTTCAAGCTCGGCCGCAGGCGCCCACAAGCGATGCCCGTCGCCGCCGAAGAGTAGCCAAGGCGGCGAAGCCGTTCCTGGAGCCCTTTAAGTCTGCGCGCCGTGGCACACTTGTTGTTCCGTATCGCGCATGGTGGCGCCACCTGGCTCGTCACACCCATCGGCCTGGCCATCCTTATGGCGGGCGTAGGCCCCGCCCTCGGCATGCCATGGCTCGTCGAACTGAGCCTCGTGCCCATGTTCTTCGCCCTGTTCTTCTGGTACTTCTTCCGGGACCCCGACCGCCCGGTGCCCCATGATGGACTTGCGTGTCCAGCCGACGGCAAGGTCGTCCGCATCGACGAGATCGAAGACCCGGACATCGGCCCCGCAGACCGCTTGGCCATCTTCATGAGTCCCTTCGATGTCCACGTGAACCGTTTCCCCATGGACGGCAACGTCCGCAGCGTGACCCATATCCCGGGCAAACACGTCCCGGCGTTCAACAAGGACAGCGACCGCAACGAGCGGGTCATCACCCTCCTCCAGACCGATATCGGGCCCGTCAAGGTCATCCAGATCGCTGGCGCCGTGGCCCGCCGGATCGTCCCCTACTCCGCTGCCGGCGACGGCGTCAAGCGGGGCGAGCGCCTAGGCCTCATCCGCCTGGGTAGCCGCTGCGACCTCATCGTCCCCAAGGGCACCGTGACGTGGACCGTCAAGCTCGGAGACCGGGTGCGGACCAACCTGACCAAGGTGGCAGACAAGTCATGATGCGCCCCCTGTGGAAGGACATCCGCCCTGCGGACGTCGCCACACTACTGAACGTCTTCATGGGCGTGTTGGCCATCGCCTTTGCCCTGCAGGGCGACGTGGCACTGGCATTCCACATCATCTTCGCCGCCGTCATCGTTGACGGTATCGACGGCGCCGTTGCCCGCATGGGTGGCGGCGGCGGGCCACTGGGGCAGATCATCGACACCTTGGCGGATGTCGTCACCTTCGTGGTGGCCCCCACCGCGCTGGTCCTGGCCCACTTTGGCAACCATCCACTCGTGGTCGTCTCGGCGTTCGTCTTCGCTGCGGCAGGCGTGCTGCGCTTGGCGAGCTTCCAGGCCTTGCACGAGACCCCTCACTTCCTCGGACTCAGCACCCCCGGAGGCGCCATCGTCCTGGGCTCCGCGATCCTGCTTGGCCTCGAGGCCACCTGGCTCCCTATTCTGGTCGTGGCCATCGCATGGCTCATGACCTCCAGGTGGCCCGTGCCCAAACTACGAGGGGCCATCGGCGTCATCGGCGTCGCCATCATCCTCACCAACCTGGGGCTGTTCGCGTGGACCAGTTTCGGAGACGTGGGGTTGCTGGCCCAGCTTGTCTTCACCGCCATCTACCTGGCGGCGGGACCCGTTTACTTGAAGGCCAAGGGGCGCCCATCGCACTCCCACGAGGGATCCTGATGGCCAAACCCCGACGCAAGAAGCGCACTAGCATCCGCACTGCTGCCGGCGTCGCCCAGGACAAGTTCCTGGAACGCGTCCGTGAAGCGGTCCAAGACCCACTCAAACTCCTGCCCTCGTGCACGGGCCCCGAACCGAAGGCCATCGCCAAGGTCCGCGCAGGCCTTGAGCGAGCTGCCCACGGCAAGATCGGCTTCTTCGACAAGCGCGATAAAGGCGTCGTCGGCGCCGTGTACCAGAGTCAGGCCATCGCAGAACTGGAGAGTGTCCCCCGGCTCCTGGATACCAAGATAGGTGGCAAGCGCCGCTTCTTCCTGCAGCGAGGCCACGTCAACCGCGCCGCCATGCTAGGCGTGCACAACCATGACGAACCCCGCGCGCTCCTGATGGCGTACCGCGTCATGGCGAAGGCCGAAGGACTGCATTTCTTTGCCGGCACCAATCTCGTATGCACCGGCAGCAAGCCACAACCCCCCGCCGAATGGGTGGACGTACTGGCCAGTGAAGTGGGCTTGAGCGTCGCCAAGACCGACGACGGCTGGCGGCTAGGCCCCGAAGGGGATGCCGTGCGGCTGCGCTTCCGGGATGGCCCCGCCATCGACGTGCATGCGGCTCGCAGGCCCGAGAGCGTCCACAAGGTCCTCACGACCCGTTACGCTGGACCTCGCCAACGGCACCCCGTGGAGATCTCTGTCATCATCGGTGGCGTAGAGAAGGAAGCCAACCGTGACGCCATGGCGGCCTACCGTGGCGGCATCCAGGACGAAAAAGCCGTCGTGGACGCGAGTCGCTGATCGACCACGGCAAGACGCCAGGTCCGAACCCATCCCTTCCAGAGGAGCCCGGCCGCTGACGGAATGCCAGGCGCCAGCAAGATGGCGCCTGAGGCCTGCAAGAAGCGGGGTGCCGCAGTCTCCCACAGAGACGTGCGCGAGCCTCCAGCCGCCGGAAGACCGGTACACAAGGACCCGTGGACGGTGGGTCACCGCCAACAACATGGCGAAACCCATGGCGGCCATGAGACTCCCGCCGAAGATCGGCGTCACGCCGGTTCGCAGGACGCGCTAGATAAGCCCGCGTCTGATGATGAGGACTGTCTGGGCTACGCCCTCGTGGCGTGCAGCCCAGCCCCATCGCCACCATGAGCCTGGTAGAACGCATCACATTCGCCGCCAACCGCATCGCCGAGCGCCTCTGGTTCAAACCCCTCGCGGTCAGCATCGTTTCCATCGCAGCGGTGTTCATCGCCAAACTCGCCGATCGCGCGAACGATGTCCTGACCGTCCCCAGCATCACCAGCGATTCCCTGGAGTCGAGCCTATCGGTGATGGCGGCGAGTATTCTTGTCATCGCGACGTTCGCCGTTGCCTCCATGGTGTCTGCATACGCGTCTGCCAGCACCTCCGCCACTCCCCGGTCGTTCCGACTCGTCGTGGCGGATGACGTTTCCCAGAATGCGCTCTCCACGTTCATCGGGGCGTTCATCTTCAGCATCGTGGCCCTGATCGCCCAGAAGAACGACTTCTTCGCCGACACTGGTCGCGCCGCGTTGTTCATCATGACGGTGTCCGTCTTCGCCTTGGTCATCCTGACCTTCGTGCGTTGGGTCGACCAGATCGCGCGATTGGGTCGCCTTGGCAACACCATCACCCGTGCAGAAGAAGCCGCCATGGCCGCCTTGCTGCGTCGCCGCGCCAAGCCCCGCCTTGGGGGCGTGCCGCCGCAGAAGCGCAAGAGCCCCGGTGAGGCGGTGTACGCTCCATTGGCGGGCTACGTGCAAAGGGTCGATGCGGGGCGGTTGCAGGCATGGGCCGAAGAGCATGATACGTGGATCACCGTGGCTGCACTGCCCGGGACTTTCGCTATGCAAGGCCGCCCATTGGCCTATGTCGGGGCGAAGCTCGGCGCAGCGGAGATCGAGCACATCTGCAAGGCGTTCACCATCGGCACAGAGCGCATCTTCGACGAGGACCCCCGCTTCGGCTTGGTCGTCCTCTCTGAGATCGCCGACAAGGCGTTGTCCCCTGGCATCAATGACCCAG
>JBFGSX010000189.1:0-4231 GCA_041566495.1 Thermoplasmatota archaeon | reverse complement strand
TGCTGTTGGGCTCCTCGTGCATGTAGTGCGTCGAGAAGACCACGATGAGGAACGCCAGGATGCTGACCAGGGTGGCCAGCCAGACGCTCAGGTTGTCCAATAGGAAACCGAATTCGAAGTGGTATTCACCAACACTGAACCAGGTGACGGACCAACCGGTGGGGTCGGCGCCCATGATGATGTGCTGGTAGAACAGGTACAGCATGCCGACGACGCTGAAGCCGACCGCCGTGACGACGGTGGCTGCCCCACCGCGCCAGTGGGTCTTGCCGTAGAGGAAGACCGCGAGGCTGGCGATGATGGGGGCGAGGAGCACGACCATGGCGGCCGTGAGTTCGGTGCTGCTTGCAGCCAGGAGTTCCGTTGCGTGGAGTTCTGCCATGTTACCACCTCAGGGTCGTGGCAGCGTCAGCGTCCACGGTGTGCAGGTGTCGGTACAGGTGGATCAGGATTGCAAGGCCGACCGCGGCTTCTGCGGCGGCGAGGGCGATGCTGAAGAGCGTGTAGGTCAAGCCGTCGCTCTGGCCCCAGTGTTGGGCGAAGGCGACGAAATTGATGTTCGCGGCGTTGAGGACCAGTTCGATGCTGATGAGCACGCGCAGGGCGCTGCGGTTCAGCATGATGCCCATGACACCGACGACGAGGAGTGCGGCGCTGAGCATGACGGCCCAGGTCGTTGGGATCATTCCTCTTCACCTCCGAAGTCGTCGACCTGTTCAGCGACCGGTTCCATGGGTTGGTGGGGGAACAGGGCGCCGAGGTTGCTGGTGGCTTGGGTCTTGGCGAGGGTCTCGTCGTCCACGCGGGCGTAGACGTCGCCGTCCATGCCGCTCACGAGGGGGCGGGCGATGACCAGCGCACCGATCATGGCAGCGGTCAGGAGGATACCGAGGACCTCGAAGGCGACGAGGTGCTCGCGGAACAGGTCCGTTGCGATGGCGTCGACGTCTTCGGCGCCACCGACGGGGTCATTGCCCCAGGGTTCGGCGGCCAAGACGGCGGCGGCGAGGGCTGCAAAGAGCACGATAGGGATGACGATGCCGACCCGGCGGGACCATGTGCGGTCGCGGCTGGGGAGCTTCTCTTCCTCTTCGTCACCGGCGACGAACATCACGGCGAAGACCAGGATGGTCAGGATGCCGCCCACGTAGACGAGCACCTGAAGCACACCGATGAGGGGTGCGTTCAGCATGATGTAGATGCCCGCGACGCCGATCAGGGTGACACCGAGGCCGAGGGCAGCGTGGAAGGTGCGCTTGGCGAAGGCGGCCCAGAGACCGCCGGCGAGGACGGTGGCGGCGATAATCATGAAGAAGATCTGTTGGCCGATCACTTGTACGGCCCCCGTCCAAGAGCGGCTTCATTCTGACTCAGGCGGTCTGGCTTGTAGTCGAAGTCGCGCACGTAGGCGCCGGTCTCGTATTCCTTGCCCATGCGGATGGAGTCCGTGGGGCAGGCCTCTTCGCAGAGGCTGCAGTACATGCACTTGCTGATCTCGACGGCGGGGAACTTCTTGCGCTTGTTCTGCGGGGTCTCGAAGCCAGGATCGTAGTCGACCATGTAGCAGGAGCCATTGGGGCAGGCTTGGGCGCACAGGGTGCAGCCGATGCAGGTCTCCAGCTTGAGGTAGATGCGGCCACGGAAACGGTCGGAGACCGGGCGCTTCTCCTCGGGGTACTGGATCGTCACGGGCTTCTTGAAGTAGTTCGAGAGCGTGACGCCCATTCCTTGCAGAACGGGGACGAGGGGGACCTTGCTCATCCAAGCACCCCCAGCTTGACGGCGATCGCGGTTCCGACGAAGTTCAAGAGGGACACGGGGAGCATGACTTTCCAGGCTGCGCCGAGGTAGGTGTCGACACGCACACGCGGGATGGAGGTCCAGACCCAGAAGACCACGAAGCTCAGGAACAGGGACTTGATGGCGAACCAGAAGACTCCTGGGATCACGGCGAGAGCCGGGATGTAGTCGATGAAGGGCGCTTGCCAACCACCGAGGTAGAGCATGGTCATCAGGGCGCTGATGAAGAAGACGTTGCTGAACAGCACCACGAAGAACATGCCGAAGCGCATGCCGGAGTATTCCGTGGTGAAGCCGGCCACCAGCTCGGATTCGGATTCGGCCAGGTCCGTGGGGGCCAGGCCGGCCTTTGCGAGCGCGGTGATGAAGAAGATCACGAAGCCGACGATCTGGGGCAGGATGAACCAGACCCCGTGTTGGGCTTCGACGATGCTCTGGGTGCTGAGGCTACCGGTGATCAGGATGATGCTACCGATGGCGAACAGCATGGGGATCTCGTACGAGACGTCCATGGCGGCGGCGCGGATGCCACCGTACAGACTGTACTTGTTGTTGCTTCCCCAGCCGGCCATCATCTCGGCCAGGGGCGCGATGGCGCTGGCGGCGAGGATGAACAGGATGCCGGTGCTGATGTTGGTGAAGAACAGGCCCTTGCCCCAGGGCATGGGGCTCCAGGCGATCACCGTGAAGATGACGGCGATGTAGACCGCGGCGCCCCAGGCGATGCGGTCGACCTTCGCGGGTCGGATGTCTTCCTTGGAGATCAGTTTGATACCGTCTGCGAGGAACTGGAAGATGCCGCCGGGGCCGACACGGTTCGGTCCGCTGCGGGTACCCATGCGGGCGAAGATGCGGCGGAAAGCGAACGTGAACAGGCCGCCGGTGGCCAGCACGACGGTGAAGACCAGCACGCTGCCAATGATGGAGGCGATGGTCAGGTCGAGCCAGTGTGGCGTTCCCGGAATGGTGCTATCGATGAGGTCGGTGAGTGCTCCCATAGTCAGGCCTCCCTAACGGTCGACGTCCCCCAGGACGATGTCAATGGAACCGAGCGTGGCGATGAGGTCCGCGATCTTCTGCCCGCGTGCCATGAGGGGCAACACTTGCAGGTTCGCGAAGCTCGGGGCTCGGACGTGCACGCGGCTCGGCTGGAGTTTTCCGTCGCCGATGACGTGGACGCCGTATTCGCCCTTGCTGTGTTCGATGCGGGCGTAGGCTTCGCCCTTGGCCTTGAGGCGCAGCATCTTGCCGCCCGCGTAGGCGGGGTTGATGTGCAGGCCATCGAGGTTGCCGTCGCGGAGCTTGTCGATGACTTGCTCCAGGATGCGGCAGGTTTGGATCATTTCTTGCCACCGCAGTTGCAGGCGACCGTAGCAGTCGCTCTGGGTCGTGGTGGGGACCTCGAAGTTGAGGCGGTCGTAGACACTGTAAGGTGCGACCTTGCGCAGGTCGTGTGCGACGCCGGTGGCGCGCAGCATCGGACCCGTGATGCCGTATTCGAGGGCTTGTTCGCGGGTCAACGGACCGGTTCCGTTGAGGCGAGAGACCAGGATGTCGTTCTTCTTGAGGAGGCGCTCGTATTCCATGACCTGGGCGGGCATGGAGGCGATGAATTCCTCGACGCGGTCCAGGTACGTGGGGTCCTGGGGCAGGTCGTACTTGACGCCGCCAAAGCGCATGTAGTTGAACGTCAGGCGGGCGCCGCAGAGTTCCTCGAGGAAGTTGAGGACCGTTTCGCGCTCCCGCAGGGCGTAGAAGATGGGCGTGATGGCGCCCAAGTCCATGATGAACGTCCCCATCCACAACAAGTGGCTGGCCAGACGGCTCATCTCACTGGCAAAGACACGCAGGTATTCGCCCCGTTCGGAGACGAGTTGTTCATCGGTGCCGCCCAGCAGCTTCTCGACAGCCAGGACGTAGCCGTGGTTGTTGAGCATGGCTGCGAGGTAGTCCATGCGGTCGGTGAGGGGGATGAACTTGACCCAGTTCATGTTCTCCGCGAGCTTCTCGGAGCCGCGGTGCAGGTAACCGATGACCGGTTCCACGTCGTGGACGATCTCGCCATCGAGGGTCAGTTTCAGGCGCAGCACACCGTGGGTGGACGGGTGCTGGGGACCCATGTTGAGCTTCATCAGGTGCTTGCTGCCACCGATCGGGGTGATCGAGGCGCTGCCGTCGTAGGCGGGCGGCAGGCTGGCAAGGATGTCGGCGCGGTCCATGTTATTCGAGCCTCCTGTCGCCGGCCGCGCAAGCGCGACCTGCTCCGGGCACGTGGTTCGCGTCGCTCACCACGAGCCTTCCTCCTGCGTTTGGAGGGTCACGTCTTCGCCGTCGCGCATGGCGACGAACTGTTCTGCTTCGGCGTAGTCCTTGCGACCGGGGAATCCGATCCAGTCGTCGGGCAGGAAGATGCGGCGCATCTCGGGGTGGC
>JBFGSX010000188.1:0-4247 GCA_041566495.1 Thermoplasmatota archaeon | reverse complement strand
GCTGATCAAGGTCATCAACACGGTGAGCCTGCTCTTCGCGGGTCTGATCGCCACCTCCGGTGGCATCTTGCTCGGCCTGTAAGGCGAACCCTTTCCGGCAGGCGGCGTGAGCCGCTTCGCTGAGTCTCTTCCCTTTCTCCTCCCCCTCTTGTGGCGCCTCGGCGCCAGTTGCCCAGGCTCATTCCTTGGCAGGTTCTCGTCGAACTCCCGCGAGCATGATATCGAGCTCGTAGCCATGGTGATCCTCTTGCACCCCCAAATCGCAGCGGCCGGGTACCGCCCCTAGTCTGGCCATCGCTTCAGGTGGGACCGCCGCCAGTCCCGTGATGGACAACAGCACCGAGCGGCCGGCATAGGCCACTTCCACCTGCACACCATCCTGGGCACCCGCCAACAGGATGCCTGCGATGGCCGCCAGGAAGGCGTCTGGGGCCGTGAGCGCTCGGATGTCTGCGGCACCCGTGGCTTGCATGGTGTGGCCTGTCACGTATTCCACTTTGCGGGTCAGGGCGTCCATCCGTTCCCGGATGGCAATGGGGTACTGGACTTCGTCGAGGGGTCCATGCCGGAACGCCCGCAGCAGGCCCCGTTCTGCTTCGATCTCTGGCGTCGCGTTCTCATGCAACAAGACGGCCCCGTACTGGTCCCCTTTTTCCCATTTGGCGATGGTCAGACGGAACCATCGGCGTTCGTAGGGGCTGTGGCATGCGTAGACCGTTTCGAAGTCCTGGCGGTCGCCCATGAGGATCTCCCCCAATGCGGCGGCCATCAGGGCGGCGTCACGTTCCCCGTCAGCCGCCGCTTGATGGCAGATTTCCAGGTAGTTGCTGCCAAGGATGCCGTCCGGAGACGACATGCCGTTGTCGAGTGCAAAGCGTACGTAGGCATCGTTGACCAAGATGATCGTGCCGTGGGCGTCAAGGAGAGCGATCTGGTGGGGCAGGTCGTCAAAGGTGGCACCTAGGATGTCCTGGCCCGTGGCTGGCGTGTTCAGGAAGCGCACAACCCAGCTTCGGTGGCGGCGGGGAAAGCCACTGGGCCATGGGTACACGGACCCACATACCCTGGGCCGCTGTGCAACGGTTTTTGTGCCGTCGGCTGGGCAAGTTGCCATGTGCGGCTGCTCGTCCTGCTCGTGCTGCTCGCGGGCTGCGCGGCTCCGGCGCCTCAGCCGGCTTGCTTGGACTTCCGCTTCGAGACCGGCGTGACCGAGGTCTGCGTGGACGACCTGCCCCGGACATTGTCATTGCATGTCCCAGACGAACCGGATGGCACCTTGATCCTCGTGTTGCATGGTGCTGGCAGTTGGGGGGCTCGGATGGAGCAGCAGACCGGCGTGCATGTCGTGGCGCCTCGGGCCATCGTGGCATACCCAGAAGGCACTGCTCTGGGAGAGACGGGGCTCTTGCAGACCTGGAACGGTATGCACTGCTGTGGACCCGCCCACCAGGACGACGTGGACGACGTGGGGTTCCTGCAGACCCTTATCGAGGCCATCGAGGCCGAAGCCGGGCCCCAGCGGGTCTTGCTCGCCGGCCACAGCAATGGTGCCATGATGGCCTACCGCTTCGCCAGCGAACGCCCCGGCCTGGTGGATGGGGTGGCGGCCGTCGCCGGGACCCTCGGGGGACGCCCCGGTGCGACGCCGCTGGATCAGCAATTGAAACTCCCAGCACAGCCGGTGCCGGTGCTCATCATCCATGGGCTCGCCGACGAACAAGTGCCATACGACGGCGGCATGGGTGCCAGGGCAGGGGGTAGGCAGGACGCCTCTGTCTTGGATGCGGTGACGTTCTGGCGGCAAGCCAACAACGCCTCGATCCTCGCCGATGCGGAGATCGGTGCGTCCACGGTCGAACGCTACACGGTCGAACGCTACACGGGGGCCGCGCCGGTGACGGTCGTGACCACGCCCGGCGGACACAGCTGGCCCCGGAACTCACCGGATGCTTCGCCGCTCATCGTCGAATGGTTCTATGCCCTTTGACGGAACCAGCGGCGCTTGGGTTCCTCGCTGCGCCACTCTTCGCCGTCCAAGTAGGCATCCAGCTTGCCCTTCTTGGCCGCGATGACCAATTCATCCCAGCCCCCGACGAGGCGCCCGTCGAGGAAGATCTGGGGCACCGTGGTGCGGCGGGTGTGCTGGACGACGCTCTTGAACGCGTCCTGTTGCTGGTTGACATCTAGGACGGCGACCTGGAAATCTCCCCGGGCCTCATGGAGGGCCTCCAGGAACTTCATGGTCTGTTGGCAGAACTGGCAGGTGTCGTTCTTGACGACCAAGAAGGTGCTGGGGCCTTCTGCGGGGCGCTCCGGGGGTTGGTCGAAGCGGGGGCCTGCCGAGGCAACGACGGGAAGGTCGGGGGTAGCCGCTTGGGGACCGTCGGAGAGGCCAGGGATGCCGCTCATGCAGACACACTTGACGGGCTGGAACAAGGGCGTTGCGGTGGGTGCATGGCTTTCTGGGGGGCATTCTGCGCAAGCGCAAGCGGCATCTACGCCCTCGGTGTACCCGGCCACGTGCCCGGATTCGCCGCCCGCATGGACCGCATCGTGGGGAGTGCCACGGTAGAGATCGCCAACCTTGTTGCACAAGAGCGTGCGGCAGGCAAGGACATCATCGGACTCAGCCTCGGCGAACCCGATTTCGACACGCCCGCCCACGTTCGCCAAGCCGCCAAAGATGCCCTTGACGCAGGGCACACCCACTACACGCCTGGCCCGGGCATCATGCCCCTACGCGAGGCCATTGCTGCCTACCACCGGGACGAGAACGCCATCCCCTGCCAGGCCGGCAACGTTCTGGCCACGCCCACCAAGCAGGCGGTCATGATGGCGTTCCTGGCCACTGTGGGGAAAGGGGATGAGGTGCTCCTTCCGGACCCGGGTTGGGTCAGTTATGCCCCCGTCACGCAGTGGGCTCATGCCACCCCCGTAGCGGTCGGCCTGTCCGCCGACAATGGGTTCCGCATGACGCCTGAAGCGGTCGCGGAGAAGATCACGCCGGCCAGCCGATTGATCGTCCTCAACAGTCCCAGCAACCCGACCGGGGGCACCAACACCCGCGACGACGTCAAGGGCATCGTCGACCTGGCTGAGGACCATGACCTGTGGATCATCAGCGACGAGATCTACCAACAACTGCGCTACGGGGGCGACCACGTCAGTGCTGCTAGTTTCGATGGCGCCTTCGAGCGGACCATCACGTTGGACGGGCTCAGCAAGAGCTTCGCGATGACCGGCTGGCGCACCGGCTGGGCAGTGGCTCCCGAGCCGGCGTTCAAACAGATGAACAAACTGCAATCCCACTCCATCACCCACGTCACCAGCTTCGCCCAATACGGCGCCTTGGCTGCGTTGACCGGACCACAGGACTGCGTTGCCGAGATGAGGGATGTCTTTGCCACTCGTCGCAAACTGGTCCTTGACGCTTTTTCCCAGATGGATGGCGTCACGTGCCCCGAGCCAGGCGGTGCGTTCTACGTCTTCCCCAAGTTCGAAGGCGTGGACGACGACAAGGAGTTCACACTCCGCATGATCAAGGAAGCCGGCGTTGCAGGCACTCCCGGCAGCGCCTTCGGCGATGCGGGCAAGGGCCACATCCGCTTCAGCTACGCGGCCAGTGAGGAGAAGCTCACGCAGGCCATGGAACGGATCGCTGGATTCGTCGCATAGGCCGCCTTCTGCGCGGTCCCACCCAACAGGCGGGGCTTCGATTGCATTGGGAATCAGGTCAGGGATCGCCGTCCGATGCAAACGAGCGGCGCACTTCATTGAAAGTCCAGGCCTCATCGGATTTGTTGTCGGGACAGACGCGGCCCATGGCGCAATCCACAATCTGTTGTGTGACCTGGGCATCGAGCCAGCCCCAGCCCCACCAGTACCACGGGGTCTGCCCCGTGACGGTGCTGGTAAGGTCTCCGCGGGGGAACCCTGGCCTCGGGTCGGGGTCGTAGGTGGCTGCCATGATGACCGCGTCCATGAACGCCTCGTGTGTGATGCCTGGAGCGACCTCCTTCGTGGTGCTCCCGCCCGCATAGTCCAGTTCCCTCCGAATCTCCAGCAACGCGGCTGCCGCCGTTCCGGCCGCAGTGGGGGCTGCGAAACTCGTCCCACAGCTGCTACCCCAGCGGTCAATGGAGTTGGTCGATGCAACGGGGCGGCACCAATAGGATGCGAAGTCCGGTGCGGAGCCCGACATGCTGCCATGGCTACCGTCTGGGTAGCCGCCGCTCACGGAGTATGTT